>CALXNF010000027.1 GCA_944389685.1 uncultured Alphaproteobacteria bacterium
AAGATGGAAAGTAATTTGTAGATATAGCACAAAGAGCAGGGCGAACAGGTATTATCTTATGACCAAATTGTTTGGCAATTTTGTAACCTATGTCTGAAACACCTAGTGCTGGGAAAGATACCCCGCCGGTTGCGACTATTACGGACTTGGACAAGAATTCTTCACCGTTTGTTAGTATTTTAAAGACATCGTTAATTTTTAAAATATTTACTACTGTGGTAGATAGGTATATATCTGCATTTTTTACATCGAACAATAGAGCATCAACAACAGAAGCTGCCCCTGTGACACAGAAATATTGGCCTTCTGTTTTTTCTTCCCAGCTTATATCGTGGTCTTGCGCCCAATTAAGAATATCTGTAAAAGGGACCTTGGCGATAGCACTGCGTACAAAATTTACATTGTTGCCGAAATACCTGTTTACATTTACGGCCGAGTTAGTAAAGTTGCATCGCCCGCCGCCAGATGCAAGTACTTTTCGTGCAGGTTTATCCCCACTTTCTAAAATAGCGACACTTTTACCAGTTTTTAGCGCTGCAGATGCAGCCATTAAACCAGATGCGCCAGCACCAATTATAATCACATCATATTTTTTCATTGTGCTGATATTATAACATATTGATACATATAATCAAAACGCTCTGAAATACAGAGCGTTTTAACTTTACCACATCGTATAACCGTCGTTACAAGTGTGTACGCACTTTTTCCGACTTTCGTCCCATACCATCGTTCCAGTTTCGTCAGAATATTCTTCTCTAGGACATATCTGTACACATTCGTTGTTTTCAAGGTTATAAAGCTCCCCTTGATACATACAGGATGCGATTTCGCAACCGTGCACATAACTACTTACGGCCAATTCTCCTAATGCATTATATTTATTTTTACATTCTCCGCATTGTTTGTTCGGTTGGTTTGTTTCTGACGGGTCATTAGTATATCCAGGATCACAAGCTGTTGCAATACATATGCCCCATTTATTGGTTCTTGTATCCCATTCTTTAAACCCAGTACCATTTTCAATATTACATGGCTGTACATCAGATACACAGGCATTAGAGGCGATGTGATAACCATAATCGCATTCGCGTATGGTGCAAGGTCCAAAAGAATTTGTTTTATAGTCCCAAGTTCTTTCTGCGAAAGTTGCGTTTGGTGCGGTACAAGTTTGTACGTTTTGTTCGCACCTGTCGCCATTCGGATGATAGCCAAGCACGCATTCTTTCACTTGACAAACGCCGCCTTCCTTGTAAGAGATCGCATATTCTCTATTACATTCTACACAGACTCTATTTTTCATTTCATAGCCGATTTGGCAAGACGTCTCTACACATTCGTCATTTATTATATCACAAGGGTTCCCCGCGTCTGATATGCCAGTTTTATAGGTACAAGTGTTAGGATATGACTCCTGTTCGTTTTCTGGTATAGCTGTACCATTTACTACAGTTTTGTTTTCACAGTTTCTATAGCAGTCAGTTTCTTCCTTTGAACCTTGAAGCGAGAAAGGCCACGAAACGTCGCACGCTTTTATACTATCTTGATCGATTGAACCGCTGTCAGTTGGGAAATAACCACCGGGGCAATAATAACCTTCTAAACATACCTGACATTTTGTTCCTGTTCCTGCGTAGTATGTGCCGGGTTCACAGTATATTGAACCAGATGCCCATCTCGCATATATCGTCGAGGGTTCTGTTGCTGTAAAACTTAGCGCGTCTTCAGAAGTTTCAAATACTCCGTCGGAAGATATTAACTGAACACCACCTGTTTTTTCACTATAGAACCCAGTAAACTCATAGCCAAGTTTAGTTGGGACGGTAGAAAGTTTAGTTATAGGTGTTGTCGCAGCAGAATTATTAAACCAACCAGTTTCATATTTTAAATAAACTGTATTTGGTACGGCATTTAAATTCGCGTTCTGGGAATCAAGATTTATAGTATACCTATTTGGAGTCCAAACAGCATACAGCGTTATATCTGTACCAGTTTCTGAAATATTTGTTGCCGTAGACTGACCCGCATAATAGCACGGTCCGGTACCATCTTGACCGACACACCATTTGTCTTGCGCGCTATAACCACGTCTAGACAGCCCAGATATTGACGGCAGATTACAGGTTCCGCTATTAAATGTGCATGTTATACTTGTCGGTGTTGTTCCTGTGCCACCATTTTTATTTAATGTTATTGTATATTCATTTGCTTTACAATACGGGTTCTCAGTATTGTTACTAATTACGGTGTAACCTGTTTCGCAAGTAACATTAAACGAACAAGCTTCGTAGGAATCTGCGCTTACTGCATACACTGTGTCTGCTGCTGCAATGATTTCAGTAGAGTTTATTACATCAATATAACATGTTTTGTAACAATCTAAATAACTATCTGCCAGTTCATTAGAACCTACTTTGTTCCCAAGCGGATCGATAGGACATTCTGTTCTTACTGTTTCCCCATCTGGACTATAATATCCACTTGTTACGCTTACGCATGAGAAATCGCCATTTTGTTTGTACCAATAACCCGCATCACAGCTTTTAACCTCAATGATTGTGCAAGCGGTGTAATCTGTTGTAGTTGTTTGATATAAACATTTTGCAGATGCAGAACCGTTATAGAATCCTACATAATCATCAAATATTTTGTAGCATTGAGTAATTTCTGTTGACCCTTTTTCAGAGGTTCCACCATTCGGGCATTCAAGAGGCGTTGGACTATCTGGCGGGCAATAATAACCTTCTGGGCAATCATTTGGATTTTCCCACACGCAAGAGGGCGCGGTGCTTGGGCTGTTCTGCGCCGTATATCCTTCGTCACATTCGGCACGGTACGTGCAAGATTGATATTTTGAACCGGTATAATATGCAGGACCTTCGGATAAACCTTGCCCGTTTTCGATTTCTAATGTCGGAGCGCAGGGTAAATAGCATTCAAGATCTGAACCTGCACCCGCATTTGAAGTTCCGCCATCAGGGCATTCCATAACGCACCCTTCTGTACCTATGTTTGCGAACCCTGTTCCTGGGCAATAACTGCCTTCTGGACAGGTAATATGATCATACCCATTATAGAATTCCCCTTTTTGACATTGTGTAGTTTGTTGCGACCAACAAGCGTATAAAATTTCTTCTTGGGTAAATGTTTTTTGCAATACCCCACTGGTGCAATCTTCTGATGCGCCCCAACCAGTAAAAGCATAACCATAACGTTCTAGTCCGCTTGACGGTAAATTGCAGAGAATGCCAAATTTACATTGCTGTGTGGCATCTGCGCTCCCTTCTGAACCATTAATATTCCCAGTGCCGCCATTCTTTTTTAAGGTGATGGACAAAACGTTCGGTTCGCATTGAGATCCGTCATCAGACACATGATAACCGGTGTTACAAGTAAAACTATCAGTCCCGCCAGAACATGTAGCGTTGGCGACACATGTTGCACAAACGTTGTTTGTTAGATAGTATCCAGCCTTACAAGATGTTGCAACGCAGTTATTAGTTCCCCCTTTTGTTATGTTCCCATCAACTGAGGTAGAATTTGTTACATCAAGGGTCGTACAGTTTCGATAACATAAATTACTTGTTTCTCGGTTACATACGTTATAGCTACCTAAATTAAACACAGATTCTTCACTGCAAGAAATATTGCAAGAGGAACAGCCAGAACCGTTAGGAAATTCTTTTAACTCGCAATCGCAAGTTCCTGCTGCGTTAGGGTTAGCGGGGCAGGCTTCCCAAGTAGCAATTAAAGATATATTATTAGGAGTAAGATAAGTATAAGTCGTATTTGGTTGTGGATATTTGCCCCCCCAGTCTACAAATTTATAACCCGGATATTTAAAGGTATCTGCAGGTTTAGTTTTAAATTCTGTATTATAAGTGACGTTCTGAGTTAATATAGAACCTATACCGCCACCATTTTGATATGTTATAACATAGCTTAATGGTTCACATGCCGTTCCTTCTTCATTCTTTTTATATCCAGCATTGCAAGTAAATGTTAAAGAGCAGTTTTCTGGTGTCGCGTTACAAAAAGTACTTACCGAAGAATAATATTCTCTACCTGTTGATGTTTCCTGCCCATGCGTACAAGAAGCGTTTGCTGGGCATTCTTGTTGTGTACAAGAAACAGTACAGTTCTTATAACATCTTGTGTTGCCGCCTTCGTTACCAGGATCTGACAATGTAAACGTTCCATCACCAACAGTACTACATGCAGGACAATACGTGCCATCCCCATCGTAATAGTTTGCATCTGCTTTTACAGCGTTTGGCCTTTTCGTACAGGTGCCAGGCGAGCAATCCTTAATTATTATTTTATTATAATTTTGTTCATAATAACACGTTGGTGGTACACAATCATTCCATTCTGTAACTTCGGTACAGTTCTCAGGAATATCCCCTTCTACTTGGGTCCCAGTTTTTAAGAATCTGCCAACGCAATCACCCAACATTGCGGCAGGTCCCCCATCGCGATAATTTTCTGGGCAAAGTTTTTGCTCGCTAGCTTGACCATAATATACCACGTGACTAGGCCTATAATATCCGTCATCTACAGAAACGCATTTACCGCTTGCGAATTCTTCGCATTTTCCACCTGAACTACTAGACAAGCACGTCCCACCAGCAATATCTACATAGGTTCCCCCAACACAGCGCGTTGCACATTCGCTTTGAGAGCCAGCCGTTTCAGAACCATAATCATAAGTATCGGGGCATTCGTTACGTGTACTAATAGAACCTTGTGAAACTGTGTGTTCTCCTCTCCAGAAACCCTTGCCTACAGGAATACATGCTGCACGAGATGCCGCGACATAAGTTCCAGCTTCGCAAGTTAGTTTACAAGAAGTTTCCTTCGCGTGGCTTGATGCCGAAGTGCCGCTATTTCCATACCCATTTGTTGTAAAACATGAAGCACAAGAAGAGGCACCCTCACTAGAATATGTATTGTCACCGCAAATGCTGCATGATGATGTCGAACCATAATACACCAAATGTTTCGTCTTATATGTTCCTGCTTCGCATGTTTGGGTGGTGGTAGACTTAGCCGTTTTCAGATAATTACCATCTGGAACCATAATATAACAACCTGTCTCAGACTTTGCCGCACCTAAATCAGATGTGTATCCGGTTGGGCAGCCGTTCTTCCCTTGGTCTATGCGCGCATTGTAAGAAAAAACACCACCAGGGCAATAATAGCCTTCTGGGCACGCTGAACAAGTTGTTTGACCTTTTTTTAAGTAATACTTTTCAACACACGTAACGCTTATTAAGCTGCAACCAGTAGTTGATGTTGATGAACCCAAAGCGGTCCCGTTTGAAGAGTACCCCGTATTACAATTACATGTGGTAACTTGTCCACCACTTGATGTCGAATTCGCACCGCATGCTTTGCAAGAGTTCCCCGCACCAGTTCCGCCAGACATATAATAGTTTGCATTACAAGATGTATACGTTTTATATTCTGGGCAATAATAACCATAAGTAACTGGTATCATTGTGGTTGCGAAACCTGTGTTTATATAAAAAAACGCAAATAATACAGTAAAAACACTTAAAAAACGAAATCTTCTTCCCATGCGTTCCTCTCTTTTATATTTTATTCTAGAAAAATTTGTACATATAGCGCAAGAGAAAAATATGTAATGGGAATAACATAAAAAGAAAACGCACAATCAGTGCGTTTAAAACAGTGGTGGGTTAGGTAGGACTTGAACCCACGACCAAAGCGTTATGAGCGCTCCGCTCTAACCAACTGAGCTACTAACCCACGGACGCAATTATATATCTTTTTAGAAATGTTGCAAGTATTTTTTATTAACAACTTTATTTTTATGTTTCATTATGTAAAAATGCTTACAAATGACAGAGTTAGTAAAAATTTTAAGTGATATGCAAATGAAAGCGTTTGAAACAATTGAACGCACTAATTCCAATTTATTAATTCTGGGGCAGGCCGGAACAGGAAAATCAACATTTGTGAATTATCTTAAAAGTGCTTCAAAGAAACGTATAATATGTGCGTGTCCTACGGCGGTATCCGCTTTAAATGTTGGTGGACAAACAATTCATTCTTTATTTCAAATTCAACCCAGAGATTTTATTATGCCGGAATTATTAAAGCTGAAGGCGAAACCAAGAAACATATTAAATGCGGCAGACGTTTTAATAATAGATGAAATTTCAATGGTTGCGCCAGATTTGTTAGATGCCGTTGATATATTGGCACGTATGGCCAGACATAATAATGAACCTTTTGGTGGGTTACAGATAGTCGCAATAGGGGATCTTTTTCAATTGCCGCCTGTGATAACGCGGGAAGCATGTGATTATTATAAAGCATCGTACGAGCATGGTAATGCGTATTTTTTTGATAGTAATGTATATAAACGTGCAAGTTTTTTAAGGTATGACTTTGATCTGGTATATAGACAGCATGATGCAGATTTATTAGAAAATTTGAAAAAATTACGTAATAATAATCTTAGTGCATTAGATTTTTTTAATGGGTGTAAAATTGTCGAGGGGGCTAGATTAGAAAATGCGGTGATTATAACACCTTTTCGTGCTGTTGCGGAAAGAATAAATGCGGAAAGATTAGCGCAGTTGTCGATGCCAGAAATAGTTTATACGGGGGAACTTTCTGGTACCTTCCAAGAACGAGATGTTCCTGCCCCAATGAATCTTACTTTAAAAGTTGGTGCATTAGTTGTTTTTGTGAAAAACGGGGACAAGTGGCATAACGGTTCTATGGGGATAATTAGAAATTTGTCATCAAAATTTATTCAAGTTGAGTTATTAAATAAATCTAAAGATCTTGTTATGGTCAAGCCAGAAACGTGGCAGAAAATAGAATATGTTCGTGATGAAAATGATAGATTGAAAGAACACGAGGTTGGAAGTTTTAAGCAATTTCCATTAAACTTGGGCTATGCAATGACCATACACAAAGCTCAAGGTAAAACATTGGATAGTGTTATAATTGATATATCCCGTGGTGCTTTCGCTCATGGACAAACATACGTAGCATTATCTCGTACGCGTAGTGCGTCGGACATGCATGTTGCAACACCTATACAAGCGAAAGATGTTATTTTTGATGATCGAATTTTAGATTTTGTCGACGAAGGTCATTTAGCATAACCCTATAAATAAAATCACCATTTTGTTTTAATTGGTCAAAGTCAATTCCGTTGCCATTAGTTAGTTTTTTTATTGAAGTTGTTGGTTTGCCAGAAACTGCTGCTTTTGCGGAATTAATGAGAGCATTTCGTTCTGCCCCAAAAATGATTTTTCCATCAGATGTTAAGGTTGAGCTTTCTTTTTCTGATAACAAAAAACCTTTGCTATCGTGTTCTTTGAAAACTGTATTCTGTAAATGACCTGCAATAAAAATATTACCACTTTTTTTATCAAAGAAACATGGCACTACATCCTGAGAATTTTCATATATCCAATCAGAAAATAAATTATTATGTTCTAACATCATCGTATCTTCGGCAGATGCAAATGATATAGTTGTGAAATTTTGGTTGTTTAGTGGTGCAAGGGGGCTGTGTTGTATTACTAAGACCTCTTTTTGAATTTTAGAAATTTCGTCAGGAGAATATCCGATAGTCCGCATTGTTTCACGCATATAGTTCGCAGTTTGCCACAAAGCACTTGCCCCATGGCAATGGGCATAAAATTTAATTTTTCGTAGGTTATTAATTGCGGTTGTTATATCAAGCCGTTCTCCAGATGTATTAATAATTCTGGGGGCTAGAAAAATATTAAATATTTGTTTTATATAATTTGAGACAGGTTCTTTACTGCGTACGTCTTTTATAAACGTTTCTAATTCTGGTTTTAAGGCTTTTTCGTTTAATCGTCTGCTCGCTTTCCTAAAAGCTTCGGCTCGTTCTAAGCTGGATTTTATTTCTCCGAAGTTATAAGCAATAGAATATATATCTATACCTGTGACGTCAGCTTCTTTAAATAATTTTTGCAGTTGTTTCGCATAGAAATTTGCGTCTTTGTCTGTAGTTGTTAATTCCCCGCCTACGGCAACCATGACGGGTATGTCTATTGGTACGGTATTTACATTAACACATCCGTATGGAGCTGTCTCGCTTTTTGGAACAAGTTTTATTATTCTGATGCTACTTATTTTGTCTGTCATAATTTTTTCTCCATTATTATAGCATCAATTTCGTCATAGTATTTTGGTCGAACACTTATGGCAGTATAACCGTTGCGTTCGTATAATTTTCTGGCAGGGGTATTATTTTCGGCCACCTCAAGAAAAATTTTTTCGCCACCACGTTTTTTTACGTCGTTTTCCACCAATGCTAACATAGCACTCGCAATACCAGATTGCCGTGCGTCTGGATGAACGCCAATGGTTATAATTTCTGCCTCATCTGCTACAACGCGCCAAACCACAAACCCGTTTTGGCTGGCAATGATATCACAACCAGACTTTTTTAAATCTGCGAAATCGTTTGCCGTCCACGGTTTGTGCGGAAAACAAATACTATGAAGTTTTTCTAATTCATTTAACATTTTTGTTTTGTTCCGCATAACTAGGACGAAGGTACATTGGCACAACAGGTTCGTTAGTTTTATTAATTAATTTTTTTTGCACAATTGGTAATGCATCGTGTAAATCAAAAGGTTTGTGCCCAACGGTACGCGCCCATTGCATTTGTTTTACTTCTACATCATCAATTGACATTGTGCAGGGGGCTAACCCTTTTGCTGCGACAAAAAAATCACCGCGGCCGGAATCTATGGCAACGAAAGCATCAGGTGTCGCCTGCAAGTATATTTCAAAAGCATTTATTGGAATAACGGGTATATGTAAACCAAGCCCCAAACCTTTTGCATAAGCAATCCCCAAACGAATGCCTGTAAAACTTCCCGGACCAACGACAACGCCGATGGCTTTAAGATCAGACCATTTAACACCGCATTCGTTTAAAAATTTTTCTGTTTCAACTGGTAAAGCAATCGATTGTTTTTCTGTTGGTATGCGTTTCGTTTTATCGCCCAACAAAAATTCTAATTCTGCTGCTGTAGTGTTGATAATTAATATCATCTTTCGTTCTCGTTTTTTGAATTGTATCTTTTTTTTAATAATTTATATACTAAACGAGCGAAAACGCCTTCGTAGTTGGAAAATTTACCTGTTGGTGAAGTTAGTTTTAAATTATATGTTATACCTTCCCCACAGAAATCAGGGTCGTATTTTTCTGATAAAACCTGTGTACCATTAGTGAAGGCTGTTTTAAAAGAATTATAAGTAAAATGTTCTTCATACTTAATAGGTTTAACGTCGGTTGCTAGCGTCTTATAAATATTATATTTTCTAAAGAACGTCATATTTATACCTTTTTGTTTTTAAATTCTTACACCGAAACCGATTTTTTTTGATAACGCCACAGATTTTCTTACAGACAGTAATTCGTCAATTTTATCTTTTGTAAATTCTGTTTTTATGTCTTCACAATTGTGCTCTAACAAAGATCTACGAAGCAAAGCAGTTAACTCTCTTTGTAATTCACGTACGCCGTCTTCGGACGTATAGCTTCGTATTATATGCCTAATTGCTTCTTCACTAATGACAATGTTATTAATGTCCCAGCCCGTATCATGTGCCGCACGAGAAATTAAATGTTCTTTTGCAATTTGGACTTTTTCATCTTCTGTGTATCCAGGAATTTCAATGATTTCCATACGATCTTTCAAAGCATTTGACATATTTAAACTGTTTGCAGTTGCAATGAATAAGACATTAGACAAATCGAAGTCTACTTCAAGATAATGATCGCGGAAAGATTTGTTTTGTTCTGGGTCTAGAATTTCTAGCAAAGCCGATTCTGGGTCGCCGCGCCAATCTCGTCCCATTTTATCTATTTCATCCAATACGATAACAGGATTGTTTGCCTTACAGCGCTTCAATGCGTCCATAATACGCCCAGTTTGTGCACCGATATATGTTTTTCGATGCCCGCGGAAATGCGCTTCATCTGAAACGCCGCCAAGTGAAATTCTTTGATATTTTCGCCCAAGTGCATCTGCAATTGACTTACATAAAGACGTTTTTCCGACACCGGGTGCACCCACGAAACATAATATGCTGCCTTGGTTACCACCTGTTTTTTTCATTACAGCGATATGTTCTAAAATACGTTCTTTTACCGCATGCATCCCAGAATGTTGCGAATCAAGAACAGTACGAGCATTTGTTAAATCTATCGGACAAGAATCTGCTTTCCCCCATGGCATAGATAACAGCTCTTCAAGATAAGTCTTTAATAATCCGCCTTCATTCGACATTGGCGACATGCTGCGCATGCGCTTCCATTCAGACATTGCCTTTTCTTTAGCGTCTTGAGGCATTGCAGATCGTTCGATCCGTTTACGAAGACTTTCAGTATCCATTTCTTCGCTGTCTTCACCCATTTCTTTTTGTATGGCGCGCATTTTTTCTTGTAGAATGGCTTCGCGGCGACCGTTTTCCATTTGTTGATGAATTCGACGATTAATTGATTCTTCAATTTTTGCAGTTTCTGCCATAAGGTTAATTTGTTCTAGCAATAAGACTAATTTTTCCTGCCATGATGTAGCCCGTAAAACTCGAACAGCATCATCTGTATCAATGTCGGCAGATTGTATTACAGAATCAACAAACGCTGCCATAGGGTAGTTCTGAATGATTGCCCGCATTTTATCAATCTTAAACTTTCTAGTGATTGATAAAGCTTGCATATTTTCAGCAATTTTATCGCGTAACGCAAGCGTCTGTTCCGAATTGCTGTCATCTAATATTTCAACAGGAGATGTCTCTGCAGTAAAAAGTCCGTTTTCAATATTTATTTCGGATAATTTTACTATGTCTGTTGTGCGTATTATTGCGTGTAAAGTACCGTCTGGCAAACGCAAGACCTGCGCAATGTCGCCTATTGTCCCGACATCATAAATGTCTTCAGGTAAACTTGGATATGCCCAACTATGTTGGGGGGTAATTACTAATTTTTGATCAGTTTTTGCTGCGGCTTCAATACAAGCAACAGATAATGGATTGTCTATATAGACAGGAACCGTTAACCCAGGGTGCACGACCAAGTCTCTAAAAGGTAAAATATAATTTTTCATAGCAAGAATAAATATAAGAACTTTTAAATAATTTTTCAAGGTTTAAGAAAAAAGCCCCTAAACAGGAGCTTTTAATGGCGTTTATATATATATTATTAACGACGGCGGCCATTAAAACCATTATATTGAGCATTGCTGCTAGAACGTTTTGATAAATAGCGCGCAGCAATCAAAGCTAACCATTCAAAAGCTAACAGCCCTAAGTATGTTAATTTTCCGTCCCAACCTGGTACCCAACCTAAAATATAAACGATTTGAGCAATGAAAGATAGGTATAAGATACCGAACATTCCTGTAAAAAATACTTTTTTAATTTTTCCGAACATATCTTGCCTTTTTAGTTATTAAATATAATAAAGTCCGGGTTTCTGTTGCCGGGTACCCGGGGAACCCCGCAATAAGCTAAACGAGTAAAACTAACAATTGCCAGTTATACCCAAGCCATGTTAGGCAGCCATTGCAAGGCGAACGTTGTCGTTCGCAGCGATTCTATCGCCATTCAGTTTTTATTCGGCCTTTAACGACGCCACGTCGGATTCAACCGATTTGCCTTTACTGCGCCTGTCGAAACTATGTCAGCCCCATGAAGTTTATTGGTGGCGCTGTGGGGTACCGCCCCCCAGTCCAAAACGACTATTCCGCAACGGCTTCAGAATCATCATCACTTTCGTGACCCTATTAATTATAATATTTATAGTGGTAATTGCAAGTTTTTAAGTTATAATGACTAAAAACAAAGAAAGACAAATGAAGTTCTTAGACAAGGCAAAGATTCATATCAAAGCAGGCGATGGCGGTAACGGCAGCGCCAGTTTTCGCCGTGAAAAATATATAGAATTTGGCGGACCAAATGGCGGCGACGGTGGTCGTGGTGGTGACATAATATTTCGTGCGGTGCCAAACGTAAATACTTTAATTGATTATCGTTATAAGACGAATTTTACCGCTCAGCGCGGTGAAAATGGCATGGGAAAAATGCGTACCGGTGCATCGGGCGAAACCTTGGTTTTGCCGGTGCCAACAGGTACGGTTATTTTGTCTGAAAATGAGGAAATAGAATATGCCGACTTAAATGTTGACGGTATGGAATACTTGGCGGCACGGGGCGGTAATGGTGGTTGGGGTAATTTGCACTTTAAAAGTCCGACAAATCGTGCCCCACGTCAAGCAAACGATGGTTTGCCGGGCGAGGAACGTACAGTTGTATTGCGTTTAAAGCTTATTGCAGATATTGGATTAGTAGGTTTCCCTAACGCTGGGAAATCCACTTTGTTGTCTGCAGTGACTGCGGCAAGACCAAAAATTGCTAATTATCCGTTTACTACATTAAATCCTCAGCTGGGCGTTATGTATGCACATAACCGGGAATTTGTATTAGTTGATTTACCGGGGTTAATAGAGGGGGCGCATACAGGCGTTGGTTTGGGGGACAGATTTTTAGGTCATGCCGAGCGCACAAAAATGATTTTACATGTGATTGATGGAACGGAACTAGATTGGGCTGCTCGTTATGCCGCAATTCGTCATGAAATGGATTCTTATGGTGGTGATTTAATTCATAAACCAGAAATGGTAGTAATAAATAAAATGGATGCGATTGCACCTGAAGATTTGAAACAGCGTTTAAGCGATTTTAAAAAGTCGTTTGGTCGCAAAAAGAAACCTGAGATAATGGTTATAAGTGCCGCAGGAATGCTGGGAATAGGGGAGCTGGTTTCTGCAATAGAAAAAATGTTTACAAGGATGGAAAAAAATGAAAATTAGGAACCCTCTTGCGCAGCAAACTTTGGAAGAAAAACAGAAAAAATATGAACAGGATTGTAAGAATGGTACAATTGCATATACGGAAAACAGGCATTCTGTTTTGTTGTCTTCTGTAAATGTAGGTGATGTCGAATTTATAGGTGGTTTTTGGAGGGTGCAAAATAAGTTTAACCCGAAAATTCATCAGGTTCGCGATAAAAAGATGATATTTGGTTCGCCTATTCAACATAATGAAAGAACCTGTTTTGATTACTACAATGCAGCCTTTGTGACATATAATTGTTATGGACCGTTGCCACCACGCTTTGATATGGTTGTGGCAAGATTTGTTACGAGCAAAGGCAAAGAGCTTTTAGCCTATGGGAAGACGATTGCAGATGCGCGTGCTTTTCTAGGAATTTTATTGTGTGATGCGTTGGACTTTGTTCACGCAAATAAAACAAAAACTGCGCAACAAAAAGTTAAATAATCTAATCGGGTCAAGTAGTTAAAAAAATTGCTTTTTAATCATTTTTCTGTTAGCATTCCGCACGGAAATCATAAATTAAGAAAAGGAGACTTAAATGGCAGTATCATTAAAAGGTACACAGACCGAAAAGAACTTGCTGATTGCTTTTGCCGGTGAATCACAGGCACGTAATCGTTATAGCTTCTTCGCGTCTAAAGCAAAAGATGAAGGCTATCAGGCAATTTCTAAAATATTTTTAGAAACAGCGGAACAGGAACGTGAGCATGCGTCTCGTTTATTTAAATTCTTGGAAGGTGGTGATTTAGAAATTACAGCGTCATATCCAGCCGGTAAAATTGGCACCACATTAGAAAATTTACAAGCTGCAGCATATGGAGAACACGAAGAAAATACAGTAATGTACCCAAAGTTTGCTCAGATTGCGGCGCAAGAAGGTTTTGAAGCAATTGCGTCTGTTCTGAAAAACATTGGTTATGCGGAACGTTATCACGAATCTCGTTATCGCGCATTGATTGATGCTATTGAGACGGGAACTTTGTTTAAGCAAGACAAAGTGGTTATGTGGCGCTGCACAAACTGTGGTATGTGGCATATTGGTACCGAAGCACCGAAAGTATGTCCGGCTTGTTTGCACCCGCAGGGCTATTTCATCAGCGAAGGGACGATTTCTCGTTGCGATACGAATGAGGGATTCTGTGAATATTCAAACATTGATGACTAATCGGTCTTAAATTAACAATAAAAAGCGGGAAAATCCCGCTTT
>CALXNF010000028.1 GCA_944389685.1 uncultured Alphaproteobacteria bacterium
CTGTTTTTACATCTTGATATAATGGTTCACCCAAAGCACCAGGTTCTTTACATCTATCCAAAACAGCAATTCTTTTAACTGTCTTTGGTAAAGCAGACAAAAATTCTTCACGCGGAAACGGTCGGAATAAATGAACCTTCAGTAACCCTAAACCCTTTGGTAAATGTGGCAAAGTTTCTTCTATCGTTTCACACGCACTGCCCATTGCAACGATAACATTTTCTGCCTTTGGGTCACCAACATAATCAATCAAATGATATTGACGACCCGTCAATTCTGCAAATTTATCCATACATTCCTGCACAATTTCTGGGGTTTTTGCATACAAAGGATTTGCTGCTTCACGCCCTTGGAAGAAAACATCAGGATTCTGGGCAGTTCCACGAACGGTCGGTTTATCAGGCGTCATACCACGCGTCCTGTTCTGTAAAACCAAATTATCTGGAATCATTTCATGCAACACATCATCACTAATTCTATCTAAGCGGGATTCTTCATGACTAGTACGGAAACCGTCAAAGAAATGCAAGAATGGTACACGTGCACGCAATGTTGCAGCATGTGCAATTGCGGCCATATCATGCGCCTGCTGAACACTGTGGCTGGATAACAACGCAAAACCAGTTGATCGTACAGACATAACATCACTATGATCACCGAAAATAGATAAAGCATTTGTAGTCAACGCACGTGCCGCCACATGCATAACAAAAGGTGTCTGTTCCCCAGCGATTTTATACATATTAGGAATCATCAGCAATAACCCCTGTGATGCGGTAAAGGTTGTTGCCAAAGATCCCATCTGCAACGCACCATGCATAGCACCAGCCGCCCCACCTTCGGATTGCATTTCAATTATCTGTGGAATTGCGCCCCAAATATTTTTCTTATGTTGAAAAGACCATTCATCCGCCAATTCACCCATTGTACTACTCGGAGTAATTGGATAAATAGCCGCAAAATCAACACATCTGTATGCGACATCAGCCGCAGCCCAGTTACCATCAACAATTAAATTTGCCATTTTTCTTCCCTTAAAATTTCATACGGGCTATATAATACCCCTAAAATCTTAATAAGGCAAGATTTATAACTTTGACAAATAAAAAAAACGGGAAAATCCCGTTTTTTTATTTTTTATCTTTTTTATCAGCTTCCTTTTCCGGCTTCTTGTCTTCTTTGTCAGATTTTTTATCCTCAGTTGCTTTTTCCTCTACATCCTCTGCCTCTACAACCGCATCTTCTGGTGTGGCCGGAACGAAACTTGCGCGTTGTTGCAACTTAGACATAGCCCGAACCATATCCATTGCGCGTTGCAACTGATAATCCAAAGCATCTTTTTCTTCGTCCGTTAATTCTTTATCATCATCAGACTTCTTTTTATCATCTTTTTCGGCTTTTTCATTCTTTAAAGCGTTCTTAAACGAGGCTTCTGAATACAAACTTTCTTTACGCTCCAAAACCTCTATCTTACTTTGCAGCACTTCTATATCTGGTGTAATTCCTTCGTTCTGTATAGAGCGTCCAGATGGTGTATAATAACGAGCAATAGTAATATGTATCGCAGTACCATCTCCTAATGGTTTTTGTTGCTGTACACTTCCCTTACCAAAAGATTGCGATCCCATAACCAGCGCACGCCCATTATCTTGTAAAGCCCCAGCAACAATTTCAGACGCGGACGCCGAACCATGATTTATCAACACAACAACAGGTTTACCATTTGCTAAATCGCCCTCCTTTGCAAAATTACGTTCAATATCTGTTTTATGCTTTCCTCTTGTTGAAACAATTTCACCGGCATCCAAGAACGCATCTGCTATATCAATAGCCGCAGTTAAATACCCACCAGGGTTATTACGAACGTCAAGGACATAACCTATCACATCTTTCTTTTCTAGTTTTTCTAATGCTTTATTCAATTCTTTTGCCGTTGTGGCCCCAAAATCAGAAATACGAATATAACCGATTTTTTCATCAGTATCTTCATCTGCCCCAGCAATTGATTTTTCTTCATATTTTACAGAATCTACTTTTATGATGGCACGTTTCAAAGTGATTGTTCGTGGTTCTTCACCGTCTGAAATTATAGTTAATTTAACCTTAGTTCCCGGCCGCCCTTTCATCTTCTTAACCGCCTGATTCAAAGTCATATCAAAGACTTGTTCATCGTCAATATGAGTAATATAATCTCCTGCTTTTATTCCCGCCTTATCTGCTGGCGTGTCATCAATTGGTGAAATTACGCGCACGGCGCCACGATCACTAGTAATCTGTATCCCCAGACCACCAAATTCCCCCGATGACTTATCATTAAACTCTTTAAAATCATCCGCAGATAAATATGAAGAATGAGGATCCAACGCTTGCAACATACCGTTCATTGCCGCTTCTAACATCTTTTTCTCATCTGCTTCTTCGACAAAATTGTCACGGGCAGTTTCAAATACCAAAGCCAACTTTTTCAACTGCTCATAAATCTGCTCATCTGTAAGATGTTCTATTGGTTCTTCTTTTTTCGATTTATCTGCACCAAAAGCAACAATAGGCGTAATCAAAGCCATTAAAATCACTAATTTTTTTAGCATACCCAGTCCTTTCCTAATAAATATGAAAAACTATTGTAAACAAGCATAAAACAAAAACATATCTGCCGCAAGCGCGTTTTTATAAAAAAGAAATAAAAAAGCAAAACCAATATTGACAAATTCTCTTTAAGTGCTATATTATATACATAAAAAACGAGGAAATATTATGACAAAGTCGCACAAGAACCAATCTTACGCAGAAGATATTTTATATAATGCTAGCAAAAGCAGCAACATTCGCTATGTGATTCAAAAAAATCATGAAATTATCTGTAATATATTAAATAATAGCGCAAAAAAATTTCTAGAAATTGATTGGGTTCGCTATCAATTACATAAAGAAGCAGAAATTCTGATGCGAATTCCATATTCATCTGGCAACCAAGAAAAAACTTTATGGCTAGATTACACAAATATAAAAAATATAGAAAAAGCCTTTGATTATATTCGCAGTCGTACCGCAATAACAAAAAAAATTACTCACCTAGAAGTAATTGACATGCACCGTAGACTTGCAAACAAAACCAACATAGATCCTGGCAGATACAGAATTTCAAACGGGATTTTCTTAATGGGGACAGGTATTAGTGCACCAGATTACAACAGAATAAATTATATAATGGATGATATCGTTTTCAACTTAACTAATGAAAATTCTTCAAAAGATTATTTATCTCGGGCACTAGATTTTCATTACGAAATGTTCGCCACGCAACCATTTGATGATTTTAATAAACGAACTGCCAGAATGGTGATGAACTGGTTCTTATTACAAAATCAATGCGAACCGATTTTGTTTAATCACAAAACAGATTACCAAAACTATGCTCAAGCATTAGTTGCTCGGGCGCAAGGTGATTGCCGTACTTATAATAGATATATGCTAGAATGTCTTGTAAGAACCCAAGAAGACATAATAAAAATATTAAAAAAGCATGCGATGAACCGATGAACAAAATTCAAATACCTAATCTTAAATATCATGGTCGAGAAACGTATGCCGTTTATTACGGGGATAACTTTGTATTAAAACGCCCTCTTCCCACGCTGGGAGATGCTGCCAGAGAGGCATGGTTAAAGAAACAACACGATACACAAACTAAAATAAATGAAATTAGAGCCGTAGGGAACCCTTTATACAACATCCCAGAAATGACATTTATTAATGATGACGAATTTCAAATATTGGAAGAACGCGCCCCTGGCGAACCGTTGACCGCCCAATTATATAAAACTTTATCTAAACGCCAAAAATTTGAAATAATAAATGGGCTTGGCAGCTTTCTTGTGGATATGAACGAATTAAAACCAATTGGTGATATACAAATCCATAAAATCTCTAATGATTTCAAGTTCAATAGGCTTTGTAATTTTATAGAAAATAAAATGTCCATCTGGTTTACAAAAGAAGAAATCCTTCAGATGCAGAAAATTCGTGACGAAGTCGGTTCTTTTGAATACGAAACGCGCCCTGCATGGTCTCATGGGGATATAAATTCTGGTAACGTTCTTTATGACAAAAATACAAACAAACTTTCCTTCATAGATTTTGCGGAAGCTAACTATAAGTTTATATACAGAGATATATTTGCACCATTACAAATCGAATTAGACATTTACAAAGCAGTATATGCGGTTTATTACAAACTTCACGACTTTAGCCTATACCCCATGTTAAGCATAAAAAGTGACGAATTAAAAAACATTATGAAAAATCGAATTTTTGTGGTTTTATTACGTCGCTTTATACATGCAGCAGACGACTTACGCACAACCCCAAAAAATCAAAAAAGCATTACCAATAACGAAGAAAAAATTTCATTTATGAGACTTCAAATGCAAAAATTTGCTGTACTAGAAAAAATGTTTTCAAAATAAGCTTAATCTTTTTCTTTAAACAACCTTGCCGGATCAACTGCCTTATCCCCACGACGCACTTCCAGATACATTTCAGGTTTATCTGAATTCATCCGACCAATTGGTTCCCCAGCCAACACTTCCTGCCCCAGCATTACATTTATTTCGCCTAAGTTCGTCATAACAGTATTATACCCATTTTTATGAGACATAATCACAACCTTCCCGAACCCTTTAAAACTATCCGCAAATTTGACAACCCCGTCAGCTGGTGCCATAACCAAAGCATTTCCCCGAACACGAATATACCAACCATCAGATTTTAAACCTAAGGCTGTTTTTTCCGCGAAATGTACAACCACTCTACCCTTAACGGGTTTATTTAATTTTCGAATTGAAAAACGAGAATCAGATGACATCTCAGAGCTCCCTACGCCGGCAGATAATTCCGAAATAGTTTTTGCGCGCGCCGACAAATCACGCAACTTTTTTTGCAGTTCCGATTGTTTTGTTCTTAATTTCTGATTCTGCGCCGATCTTGTTCTAAGCAATTTATCCAATTCATCTTTTTCATCGGCGTAACGCTTTGCTGTACGATCAAGCTTTTCTTTTTCGATGGCACGTTCATCTCGAATTTTTTCTAACTTTTTTATTTGTTCTGTAGCCTTCTGAATTTCTGCATCAAAACTATCTGCCGCACCAGACAATATCGCAGAAGTTAAAACGTACTCTCGCATATTTTCAGAATCAAAGCTGGGGTGCGAAGCAACGAACAAAATACTTGATGCGGCATCGGCAATTCGTTCTTGGTTTTGTTTTAATTCTCGCTCTAATTCATCACGTTGTGCGTCTAACTCTTTGATTTTTTTAGCAACGGCACCACGTTGCTCTTCCAGCGTACTTACACGGTCTGCCGCTTTAACCAACTTCTTTTTAGTCGACTCTACTTCCTTATTAGATGTCTGAACTTGTTGCTCTAATTTTTTATTTTGTTGTTCTGTTTTCTTTATCTGAGCCTGAATATTTGCTAATTCACTGGCCCCATACACAACAACCGGCTGTAAAAAGCATAAAGAAAAAGACAGAACACAAAACACTCGTCCAAGATTCGACCACAATTTTTTCATATCCCTTATATTCTATCAAAACGGCATAAAATTGCAAATAAGACATAAAAATAAAACGGGCTAATGCCCGTCTTACTATTTTTTAACAACACGTAAAAACGTCTTTTTGCCTTTCTGAACCATTATTTCATCAGATGGCTGAATTTCTGATTTCCAATCGGTAATTTTATTACCGTCAATCTGAATGCCACCTTGCTCTATCATACGTCTGGCCTCGGATTTAGACGGGAACAATTTTATTGCAACCAAAAAGTCAACAATTCCCATAGGCTCTAGCATTTTTAATTCTATGCTTGGTATATTTTCTGTATTTGCACCACCTGCAAACAAAGCCGCAGCCGCAGATTCAGCAGCAACCGCAGCTTCATGGCCGTGCGCAATTTCAGTTGCCGCAAAGGCTAAAATTTTCTTTGCTTCATTTAATTCGGCCCCCTGCAATTTTGACAAGCGCGCAATCTCATTCAGCGGAAGTTCTGTAAATACCTTTAAAAATTTCTCTACCAAATCATCCGGCGTATTACGGAAATACTGATAATATTCATATGGTGTTGTTTTTTCTTCGTTTACCCATACTGCATTGCCCGCAGATTTTCCTATTTTTTCACCCTTTGAATCCGTAATTAAAGAAGTAGACAAAACGAATGCTTCCTTTCCTAACTTTTTACGTATCAGTTCGACACCCATTATGCTGTTACCCCATTGGTCCGCACCACAGAACTGTAGCGTACAATTGTACTTATTATATAAAGTTAAAAAATCAACTGCTTGGAAAGTCATATAGTTAAATTCCAAAAACGTCATACCATTTTCCAAACGTCTTTTAACGCTTTCCATTGATAGCATACGAGGTATCGTAAAATCGGTACCATATTCGCGCAAGAAATCCATATGGCTGTACCCCTTCATCCAATCATAGTTATCAACCATAATTGCATCATT
>CALXNF010000029.1 GCA_944389685.1 uncultured Alphaproteobacteria bacterium
AAGACTGGTTTCGTCGTTTACACCACGAGCCGCAACCAGACTTTGACTTTGTACAACCGGTAAAGCGTTCTTGATTTGCTTTTTCATAACTTTTATAGTATACCAATAAAATAAGAATTATCAAGCCACCATAATACAGGAGATTTTTCAAATGGCGTCCATATTGGAAAGAAATAAAAAGCTAACTCAAACAAAAAAAACACGTGAAGAATACGCCGAAGACGCGCTATATCGCGAAGTTTGGGAAGAAGTAAACAATGAAAAAACGCAAGCTTTCATAAAGAAATACTACCGTTATATAATTGCCGGGGCGTTATCAATAATGATTGTCGCAACTGCCGCAGTAATTGGCGTGCGCACACATCGCGCCCATAAAATGGCAATCGCAGAGAACTATGAAATTGCAGTACAAAAACTAGACGCTAATCTTCTTGCATCCGTTGCTGAAAACGCCAGTGGTGCAACATCTGACTTGGCGCTATTCCAAGCATATTTATTAGATAATGATATTGAAAAACTTGAACAACTTGCTAACCACGGGGATTCCCGTGATTTTCGTGATCTTGCCAGATTACATATAGTCGGGTTACGTGGTGATGAAATGCCAGCTAAAGACATTGAAAAATACTTAAGCTCACTGAACACCAAAAAGTCACCCTATTATTACACCAGTCGATTAATTATAGCACAAAAATATCTTTCTGAAGGCGATCGAAAAAATGCTAACAAATGGTTAGACATAATAATAAATGACGACGAAGCACCGGCAATGGTATCAGCTAATGCTCAAGCACTAAGGTAATATGTGGTAATAAAATAATGAATAAAATAGCAAAAATATGTTGTTGCTTACTTTTACTTTGCGGTTGCGCAGAGCACGACCCCATTTTACCGGGGGAAAGAACGCCTATTTTTGATTCGCAAAAAATAAATTTATTAAATACCGACATTAACGATCTTCCAGAAAATATCGCAACAGCTACCCTTGAAGATTGCCCTTACACCCAAGATTCTTCCAACGTAATTCGTAGTGGGGACAGGAAAATTTTCAGCGGTTTTCCAACGAACAATGCTGTTGCCAGTCAACAAACGCCTGTATGCAAAAACGGTTACGTTTACGCAGGTTTAACAACTGGCGAGGTTGTTAAAGTCGCCCCCAAAAGTAGAAAAATCATTTGGATTGCAGATGTGTTCAAATCTAGCAATATGACTGGGGGGGCTTCTATAGTAGATATAATTGCACCTCTTGTTGTAGAAAATAATTATGTTTATGCGGCGGGTTTAGGTGACGCGTTCTGCAAAATTAACGCTACTTCTGGCGAAAAAAAGTGGTGTGTAGAGATCGGTACTGCATTTCCTTTTTTACTGGTTAACAAAACCGCTTTTATTATTGGAACGGATAATTATTTATATGCAGTAAGACTATCAGATGGTTCGGTATATTGGCGCACAAAAATAGAAAAACCAACGGATATAAAATATAAGAACAAGACTCTAATAATCGGAAAAACAAAAATAAACCCAGTAAATGGTGAAATTATAAAATAAAAAAACACGTTTTAAACGTGTTTTTTTTATTTACAACAAGCACGCCAGTGTAGCACTTGTATTTTTTAACATAAACCAACCTATGCGATAATCGGTTGAATAAACAGTTATTAAGAATAATGCTAATATAGCAATTACGATGATTACATTACTCCGTTTCCCGCGCATACAATACAAGGCGATATTATAGAACAAGAATAACACATACGCATCTACTACTAAACTTATTATCCACATAGAGGTGCAATTAAATGCCAACGCATTTAAAACCAACACAACTGGGTAAACAAAGAAAACCGACGCCAATCCCTTTATAGCAATTTCCCAATCACGTTCACCGCCCGTAATTTCAGAAACCAGCATCATTAAACCGCCAAAAACAAACAATAAAGCAACCGCCAAGACAGGAACTATTATCAAAGCAGTAAATACAGCCCCGATAGTAATCGTTGCCCCACCAAGCAAACGTAATAACAATACTAAACAGCCCCCCAATAAACCATATATGAAAGCTTTAAGCATTGCTTCTTCCATATTACCATCTGCAACTATTTTAGTAAAATAACGCTTTGGGTTTATAATAAGGTCTTTTAAACGTTTCAACCCTTTTTTTATATTCTTCATCATTTTACACCCCCAATTTGATTATTTCTATTTTTGCTTTATAATAAAAAAAAATCAATGGAAAAAGTAATGTTAAAATTAACGATTGCAGGTCGCCCGAATACGGGTAAGTCAACTTTATTTAATGCATTAACAGGGACCCGCGATGCACTTGTTCATGATCGTCCAGGGGTAACGCGTGATACAATAAGCGGTCAAATAAAAAACCGAAATTGGGTTGTGTCTGATACAGCGGGTTTGGAAAACGCAAAAACTGGAATAGCGGCAAATTCTACTAATATAGCATTAGATGTAATTGAAAGCTCTAATGCAGTTTTGTTCGTAGTTGACGGTCGCGCCGGTCTGACATCAGCAGACATAGATTGGGCAAGATTGGTTCGTAAAAAAACGAAAGCCCCGATATTATTACTTGTAAATAAATCAGAATCTGGGAAAAGGCTATCCGATGTAAATGAATTCTATAAACTTGGTTTTGGAGAACCGGTTTTAATTTCAGCCGAACATAAGACAGGTTTTGATAAAATATACGAATTTCTAGACGAAATAGCACCAGCCGCATTAAACACAGAAGAAAATAACTATGTTCCACAGAAATTAAAAATAGCAATCATGGGGCAACCTAACGTAGGAAAGTCCACATTAGTCAATAAGGTTCTTGGTGAAAAAAGACAGATTGTTATGGATGCCCCAGGTATAACACGTGATACTGTAAAAATACCGACCACCTTTTATGGCAGAAATATTATATTAATGGACACAGCAGGTCTTCGTCGCAAAGCCGGAGTTAAAGACGACGTAGAAACCTTATCGGCCATAAAATCATTAGATGCAATAGATAAAGCCGACGTTATCATTTTAGTTATAGACGCGACAAAAAATATCGAAAACCAGGCACTTGGTATTGCCGCCCGTGTATACGATAAAGGGAAAATTTTATGCGTTGCTCTTAACAAATGGGACTTAGTGGCACCAGAATTACGAGATGAAAAACTACTTAAATTAAAGCACCAATTTACTAACTCTTTTCATCAGATAATCAAACCATTAATATTGGCAATATCCGCCGAAACTGGGACAGGTATTCAGAATATGTTTCGCAGAATATATGAACAATGGGATATTTCAAACACAGACGCCCCAACAAGTTTAATAAATCGTATTGTTGAAAAATTAATAGAAGCGCGCCAACCACCTATGTCTAGACTTAAACGTCCGATGAAAATAAAATTCGCACGCCAAACCGGTCGTCACCCCATGAAAATAACAATAAACGTTGGTGGTGCATCTGACATACCAGAATCTTATACCCGTTATTTAAGACGTGGTTTATCAGAAGAATTACATTGGGAACACCTTCCTGTCACAATAGAATATAAAAAAGATGAAAACCCATTTGACGCCAAATGAAAAAACCGGTAATTACCGGTTTTTTTATAGTTTTGCTCGAACTTCTTCTACTTCATAGCATTCGACGCGATCGCCTTCTTTTAAATCGTTATATTTATCAAACGACATACCAAATTCAACGCCCGCACCAGAAACTTCTTTTACTTCATTTTTCTCACGGCGCAGTTCACCGATTTTTCCGTCATAAATAACGATATTATTACGCAATAAACGTACAAACGCATCTTTCTTTATCACACCTTCACTTACCCTGCAACCAGCAACGCGAATGCCCTTACCAACCGTAAACAAAGCAATCACATCCGCATAACCAATAAAGTTTTCTTTTCTTTCTGGTGCCAATTTACCTGAAAGGATTTCTTTAATTTCATCTGTAATCCTGTATACGACGCTATGGTATCTAATATCCACACCAGAAGATCTGGCCATATCACGAACCATTGCATCAGCACGAACGTTAAATGCGATTATAATTGCCCCCGAAGCTGCTGCTAAACGAATGTCGCCTTCTGTAATTTGCCCTACACCAGAAGATAAAACTTCTACTCCAATTTTATCTGTATTAATTTCTTTTAACATGTCGTTTATGGCTTCAACACTGCCTTGAACGTCTGCGCGTAAAACGACTGGTAATATTAACTTCTTATTTTCATCTCGTTTTGCAAACAATTCTTGTAAAGAAGTCCTTTTTACAGCATTTGCTTTATCACGTGCTTTTTGTGCACGATACGCTGCAACCTCACGCGTCTGAGCTTCTGTTTCCATTACATGCAGTTCATCCCCTGCACTTGGTACAGCATTTAAACCCAAAACAACGGCAGGTTGCCCAGGCTTAACAGATTTTACTCGCTCGCCAGCGGAATTTATTAAACCGCGCACACGACCAAACGTTTCACCGACCACAAATACATCACCAATCTTTAATGTTCCCTGGCGCATTAATACAGTAGCGGTTGCCCCCAAACCCTTTTCCATTTTTGCTTCAACAACATAAGCAACCGCAGGCATATCAGGATCTGCTTTCAGTTCCATAATATCTGCCTGAAGCAAAATAGCTTCTTCAAGCTTTTCCAAGCCTATATGCTTTGTGGCAGAAATTTCAACACATTGAACGTCACCCCCCAAGTCTTCAACTTGAACTTCCTGCTGTAACAAATCTGTCTTAACGCGTTGCGGGTCAGCCTCTGGTAAATCAATCTTATTTATTGCCACAATAAAAGGAACTTTCGCCGCACGAATATGATTTATTGCTTCTATTGTTTGCGGCATTATAGAATCGTTTGCAGCCACAACCAATACAACAATATCTGCAATCTGAGCCCCACGTGCACGCATTGCAGTAAAAGTTTCATGTCCTGGTGTATCTAAGAAAGTTATCATCGCACCGGATTTAGTTTTTACCTCATAAGCAGAAACATGCTGCGTAATACCACCAGCTTCACGTGCCGCGACATTTGCATGACGGAAAGCATCTAGCAAAGACGTCTTTCCATGGTCAACATGTCCTACAACTGTTACAACTGGTGAACGCGGCTGTAAATGTTCTGGGGCTGGTAGACGTTCCAGCTGTTCTGCATAAGGTTTAACATCTACTCGTTTTACCTTTGCCCCAAATTCATTTGCAATCAATTCCGCCGTATCTGCATCAATGGATTGATTCTGAGATACCATCATCCCCATTTCCATCAGCTTTTTGATTACATTACCCACCTTTTCTGCCATAGCAGCAGCTAAATCCTTCACAATTATTGTATCGCCAAGCGTAACAACGTGCTCTACTTTTTGTGGTGCGGAAAAGACAGCTCTTGCTTTTTCGCGAAAACGTTTTAGCGATGCTTCAGAACGACGCCTGTTTGCGCCACGCAAACCGATTTCATCGTCATCGTCGTCATCACCACCAATTACAATATCATGTAAAGATATTTTACCGGCTTTTTTAAAATCTTTTTTAGCGTTACTAAATTTAGATATTTTACCCATATCTGGGTCTTCTTCATCATGATTCTGCCTTGAACGCTGTTGTTGAGATGAAGAAAACTGCTTTTTCTGCGTAGGTATATTTTTTTCTGCAGGAACATCCTGTACTTCTTCTGCAACATTTTCACGGGCAGCTAGCTGTTCTTTTACTTGTTCATACTCGCGCGTTTCGCGTGCAATTTCGGCTTCACGCGCTGCACGCTGTGCCGCTTCTTCTGCCGCGCGTTTCTGACGTTCTTCTTCACGCGCCTTTGCTGCTTCTAAAACCGCACGCAATTTTTCGTCTGCGGCGCTTTTAGGCGCAGCTGGCGCAGCCGGTTCTTCACGCAACTCTTTACTTCCCGGTGCAACAACACGACGACGGCGTTCTACGAATACCGAGTCACCCTTTTTACTATGCACCGCATCTATCGTTACTGATTTTCCAAGTGTTAATGTTGCCATAAAACATACTCCGTTAAATATTACTCTTCACCCTGCGTTATACCATACGCCAATTCTCGTGCTTTCATTATGACGCGACCTGCCAAACGCTGACTCATAGTATCTTCACCCAGAATTTCAATCAATTCATCAGAAGATAAATCTGCCAGGTCTTCCAAAGACGTTATTCCCGCTTTACCTAATTGCATTATAATAGGACGCTTAATAAAGTCAAAGTTCAATAAATCGTCTTTCATACCAAGTTTATGACCTTCTTCTTTATATTCTTCTTCTTTGCGTGTCAAATAAGCCTTCGCACGATTTTGTAATTCAGCTGCCAATTCCGCGTTGAACCCCTCTATACTTTGCAACTCGCTTACATCAACGAATGCAATTTCTTCAATCGTTCTAAAGCCTTCAGTTATCAACAAATGAGCTAACATTTCGTCAACATCTAATGCGCTTATGAACAACTCTGTCTTTTCTTTAACTTCCTTAGCGCGACGTTCTTGCTCTTCTGCCTCACTCATAACGTCAATGTTCCAACCAGTTAATTGAGAAGCCAAACGAACGTTCTGACCACGACGACCAATCGCCAAAGATTGTTGATCTTCATTTACAACAACTGCCGCACTACGCGTATCTTCATCTACGATAATTTTAGCAACTTTCGCAGGTTGCATCGCATTAACAATGAACACCGCTGGGTCTTCTGAGTATAAAATTACATCAATCTTTTCCCCGTGACATTCATTAATTACAGGCTGAATACGCGTTCCCTTTATACCAACCGTCATACCAACTGCATCTATTGAAGGGTCTTGCGTTTCAACCGCAATTTTTGCATGACTGCCTGGTGCACGTGCAACAGACTTTATTTTTATAATACCTTCATAAATTTCTGGTACTTCCTGAACAAATAATTTTTCCATAAACATCGGATGTGTACGCGTTAAAAATATCTGCGGACCAGAATTAGAACGCGCAACATCCATAATCAAAGCACGTACTCTATCCCCAACAGCTAAACGTTCACCAGGTATTAATTCTGTGCTTTTTATATACCCTTCTGCTTTACCATTTATATCAACAAAAACATTACCGAACTCAATACGTTTAACAATACCACTAACTATATCGCCAATATTGTCTTTAAACTCTTCATATTGCCGACCTTTTTCTGCGTCACGAACGCGGGCGGTCATAATCTGTCTTGCCGTCTGAAAAGCCATGCGACCAAACTCAGGTTCTGGCAACGGGTCTTCAACAATATCACCCACAGCTGGATTTTTTGCGTATTTTTTTGCCTTTTCAACAGTTAACATTGTATTAGCGTCATACTCGTCACCTTTAGATTCCGGTGATTCTATAACTTCAAATAAACGCTTTACATGAATGGCACCGTTTTTACGATCAATTTCAGCGGTTATATTAAATTCTTCCCCATATTTATGCTTTGCTATTTTAGCAATTGCTGCCTCTAACGACTCTATAACAATATCACGATCTATCTGTTTTTCTTGGGCCAATGAGTCAATAGCTAAAAGCAAATCCTGACGCGGCATAGAAACAAAAGACATTTACTTTCTCCTTCGTTTTGTTTTTTATGTCTCTTTTACTAAAAGAGCGGGGTTTTTCAACCCCGCTCTTAAAAAACTTTTTAAGAACGTGTTTAATTATTATCAACGAATCGAAAAAAAGCAAGAATTTTCTATAATTTTATATTCTTTTCCTTACAGATTGATAAATATGATTTGACGGTATTGCTTTTGGGCTTTATACTGCAAAATATGAAAATAATAAATAGATATTTTACGCGCCAACTTGTCGCGATTTTCATAATGCTATTACTAGTACTTACTGGTTTAGCATGGATGTTACAAATAATGTCCATGATGAAATTCTTGTTAAACTATGGCGTTGATATGTCCAGTTTCTTAGGCATGACTATGCTGATGATACCTTTCATCATTTCCATAATTATACCTTTCGTTGCGTTCATCGCAACCATATTCATTTACAATAAACTTATATCAGATAATGAAATTACGGTTATGACAGCATCTGGGCTTGCACCGAAACAATTAGCGCGCCCTGCTCTTATATTAGCTTTATTATTAACAGTTTTGCATTTCGTTTTAAACGTATGGGTTGTTCCGCACAGTCAATATATGTTTTACTCTACCCAATGGAATTTACGTTATGGATTAGCACACTTAAAACTACAGGAATCCGCCTTTACCCAACTGGCGGATGGTCTTGTGGTATATGTAGACAAAGTATCGGGGCATGATTTAAGTCAAGTGATGTTATCAGATATGAGGGACAAAGATTCCCCAATAACGATATTTGCTGAAAAAGGGAAATTAGTGCCTACGGAAAGGGGGTTATCGATTGTTATGACGAATGGGGCTCTGCAAGCCAGTGGTGAAAGTCTTACAACAGGAACGTTTGATAAATTTGACATGGATTTAAATGTAGAGGATAAAGAAGGAGAAAACTCTTTTAAAGTCCGAAGAGTACCAACGTCAATTCTTGTTCGTTCTGTTTTAGATTCACCTTCAGAAAAGCAACATAAGATGGTTCTTTCAGAATTATCAACCCGTTTTCTTGGACCTATCATGAACTTGATACTTGTTGCTTTATGTGTGACCATATTATTACGTTCTTCTTTATTACGTCGTCGTGCAAGTTTTGCACCCGCACTAGCAGTTGCAGCAATGGCTTTGGTAATGTCTCTTTTTATGTCAACATCAAACATGATTAGCAGCGTATCAGAGTTTCTTTTATTAACTTTAGCAATACTTGCTATACTTGGTGGAATATTATTTGCGTTATTCAAGAAATGAAAAAGATAAATCCATTTTTTATCCTATGTTTTATACCGTCTTTTGCTAATGCGGTTTCTGTTGATATAGAAACGCCGAAAACAATTACGTCGGAAAAAATAGAATACGACCTAAAGACAGAAACGATAAAAACATCTGGTGAAACGGAAATTGTTAATCAGACAGGGCAGCGATTAACGTTAACAGATTCATACTTGTCAAAAAACGGTGATAATCTATCTGGCAACGACATAAAAATGTGGTTGGGGGACCACGTATACATAGAATCTGATAATATAGTTCATGAGGGGAATGAAACAATTGCTTATAAAGCAATGTTTACGGCCTGCGATGATTGCGATGCTTATGGTGATGCATGGGAAATAAAGACCGCAAAAATTATCCATGATATGGACGAACACATGTTGCGTTTCTTTAATCCTGTTTTATGGACTTATAATATACCTGTTTTTTGGTTGCCGTTTTTCGAAATGCCTGACCCTAGCGTAAAGTACAAAACTGGTTTCTTGATGCCAGATTTTGGTTCTACAAATAATATGGGAACCCAGATTAATATACCATTATACGTGAATTTTTCAGATTATCACGACATGACGTTCACAACGTCTTATTTGACTCAAGAAAATCCATTGTTCCAGTTAG
>CALXNF010000030.1 GCA_944389685.1 uncultured Alphaproteobacteria bacterium
GGTCTGGAATGCAAACTTGCAAAAAGAAAGGACAAAAAAAATGAATAAGACAATATCCAAAGTTTATATTGCCGCAGATCATCGCGGGGTAGGGGTAAAATTGTATTTAATAGAAATGCTGAATGCGGTTGGTTATAATGTTGTTAACTTAGGTACTGATGACGTAAACACACCTGTTGACTTTCCTGATATAGCAAAAACCTTAGCTGATGCAATGCTAGGCGATGAAAAAGCCAGAGGTATTTTAATTTGTGGGACTGGGGCAGGCATGCAAATTGCGGCCAATCGCTATAGACATATCCGTGCATCAAGGTGCGAACGCCCAGATCAAGCACGCGAAGATAGATATCACGATGATATAAATGTTCTGGCATTGGCGGCTGATGATATTGATATAGAGGTCTCTTTTTTGGTAACGCGTGCATTTTTAGAGAGCCCTTTTGATGCAGCAGAACGCCGCATTAGACGAATAAAGAAAATATCTTAAGTCATAAAAAACAAAAACATCGTAAAAACGATGTTTTTTTATTTGTATTTATTTTTTCTATTTAATATAATGATTCTCATCAGATATATTTTTAGGGAAAGGATGTAAAAGAATGAAGAAATCTATATTTACTGTTGCAGTATTGCTATTAACATTTGCTTCTGCACCAGCCGTTGCTGCAAGTTATTGTCAACCAGTTCTGAGCAATTGTATAGCTGGTACCACAAAACTTAGTGGTTCTAATTGCGCCACAACATCTCACTTTTGTTGGGGTGGGTATGACGTCACTAGCTGCGCAAGTTGTAAATCTGGCTATAAATTATCTGAAATCCCCCTATCTAGTACCCAATGCACTAATACCTACCAATACAACACCTGCGTACCAGATACAGGTACAGGAGGAGGGTGTGGCACGGCATGTGATTCATGTATATCATCTCTTATTTGGTCAAACGTGAGTGGAAATACAGGTTATCAAAGACGCGCAATCAGAACATGTAACGAAGATACAAATTGTAAATGTATTACAAATTATGAATACAGATGTTTTGCAGGATATTACGGTGCAAGTCCAAGTTGTATGACATTAATAGGTGCCGGCACAGAGTGTAGCGGTTGTTCTCAGTGTCCAGACGTACCAGATAAAGTAGATTGGGTTGACGAATCCTATTCCATAACAAGCGCAGCTGGTTCTACACTAATAACCCAGTGTTACATTGATGGAACAGCTTCAAATCACTATATAGCTGATGAAACGGGACACTATACCATCGCTGGTGGCAAATGTTATTATAAAAGAATCCTTAGTAGTAACCCAGGGTTACATTGATGGAACCGCTACTGACCACTATATAGCTGATGAAACGGGACACTATACCATAGCCGGTGGCAAATGTTATTATAAAAGAATCCTTTAAAAAAAACGCCCACATGGGCGTTTTTTTATTGAGCTATTTTTACTTCTTAATGACGAAATTTACTAACTTATTTGGAACGATAATTGTTTTTATTATTTCAACCCCGTCCAATTTGCGTGCCGCTGCGGTCTTTGCTGCCGCAACGATTTCATCATTCGTGGCGCCAACGCCAATCTGGAAATCTGCTGCACGCTTTCCATTTACAGAAACGACTATTGTCATCGTTGTTTTAACTAACTTTGTTTCATCATATGTCGGCCACGGTTGAAATACCAAGATTTCTTTATGACCAAGCTTTTCCCAAATTTCTTCTGTCATGTGTGGCGCAAATGGATTCAGCATCTGAACCAATACCTCGTACGCAGGGCGGGGCATTTTACCGCTGAATTCATTTATAAACTCCATCATCGCAGAAATTGCCGTGTTAAAGCGCATATTTTCTAAACGCTCTGTCATATCCGCAATTAATTGATGAACCAGACGTTCTTGTTCTGCGGTCATTGGCTCGTCTGTTAAATTATCCGCCATGTTTTCAACACGCTTTAAAAAACGTTGAACACCGGCCAGCGCACCCTCGGACCAGTTCACATTAGTATCCCACGGCCCCAAGGATAACACTGTTGTACGAGCCGCGTCCGCACCGATTTCAGCAACTTTTTCATCTACTTGGAATCCGTTGCCAGCTGATTTAGACATCTTTTTACCGTCTGCCCCCATCAGCAAACCATTTGTGGTTCTTTTCTTATACGGCTCAACGGTATTTACGAAACCTAAATCATACAACGCCTTATGCCAGAAACGTGAATAAATCAAGTGGCGCGTATTATGTTCATTCCCGCCGTTATAATGATCCACTGGCATCCATTTTTCCATCTGCTCACGCGAACAGAACTCTTTGTCATTATGCGGATCTAAATAACGCATATAGTACCAAGAAGACCCAGCCCATTGTGGCATAGTATCCGTTTCACGACGTGCCGGCCCACCACAGTGAGGACAGGTAGCATTTACCCAATCTGTTGCACGTGCCAGCGGACTTTCTCCTTCTTCGGTCGGCTGATAGTCTTCCATATATGGTTGCATCAATGGTAATTCAGATTCAGGCACCGGCACCCAACCACATTTTTCACAATATACTAATGGAATAGGTTCGCCCCAGTACATCTGACGAGAAAATCCCCAATCACTCATTCTGAAACGAGTTTTTGGACGCGCAAACCCGTGTTCTTCGCCATACTTAATTGCGGCGGCAATCGCATCTGCTTTATTCATTCCATCCATAAAACCAGAATTGATATGCTCGCCATCACCTTCCCATACTTTATCTGGTTCACCACCAGAAATTACAGGAATAATTTTAATGCCGAACTTCTTTGCAAAATCCCAGTCACGTCCATCATGCGCCGGCACCGCCATAATCGTACCATGTGCATAATTTACCA
>CALXNF010000031.1 GCA_944389685.1 uncultured Alphaproteobacteria bacterium
TCATATCCTATTGAAACGATTCGTCACTCGTTGGCGCATGTTATGGCGGCAGCAGTTCAGAAATTGTATCCTGATGTTAAGTTTGCGGGTGGACCTGCAATTGAAAATGGTTTTTACTATGACTTTGATACAGAACACAGATTTTCTGAAGACGATTTTGAAAAAATAGAACAAGAAATGCGTTCTTTGATTAAATCAAATGGGCGTTTTGAACAGCGTAATGTGTCTTTAGATGAAGCAAAGCAAATTTTTGCGAATCAACCATATAAAATGGAAGGGTTAAACGAATATGATGCGGCGGGGGAACAGTTATCTATCTATACTTTCCGTGATTTTGTAGATTTATGCCGTGGGCCTCACGTTGAATCTTCAAAAGATTTGCCACGCGATTCGTTTAAGATTCGCAGTGTTGCAGGTGCATACTGGAAAGGCGACGCGAAGAACAAAATGTTGCAGCGTATTTATGTAGATGCATTTCTTTCAAAAGAAGAATTAGAACAATTCTTGAAAATGCAAGAAGAGGCCGCAGCTCGTGATAACCGTAAATTAGGTAAAGATATGGATTTGTTCCATTTTGAACCTGAATATGCGCCTGGTGCTGTGTTCTGGCATGATAAAGGATATAAAATCTATCGTAAATTGATTGAATATATCCGTCATCGCCAGGAAAAAGCAGGGTATTTAGAAATTTCTACGCCAGCTGTTATGGACAGGTGTTTGTGGGAGCGTTCAGGTCACTGGGCTAAATATGGTGAACATAATTATTCAGGTAAAACTCAAGATGGTAAAACGTTCTGTGTAAAGCCTATGTCTTGCCCGGGTGGAATGTTGGTGTTCGGACAGGGTATCAAATCTTATAAAGATTTACCTATGTATTTGGCTGAATTTGGTAAAGTAAATCGCTATGAAGCGGCCGGCGCTTTATCCGGTTTGCTGCGTGTTCGTGAGTTTACTCAAGACGACGCTCATATTTTCTGCACAGAAGAACAGTTAGAAACGGAAGTCGTAAAGATTTTGCGCTTTATTAAAGATATTTATGGGAAATTTGGATTTGATAAAATTTCTATGAAATTGGCAACCCGTAAAGAATCTGAGTTTCGTATCGGTTCCGATGAAATCTGGGATAGGGCCGAAGGCGCGTTAAAGCATGCGCTGGATGCAAATGGTATTGAATACGAAATTGCAGAAGGTGATGCAGCGTTCTATGGACCAAAGATTGATAATTATTTGAAAGATTCTATGGGGCGTGTATGGCAGTGTGGTACGGTGCAATTGGATATGAATTTGCCGGAAAGATTTGATTTGTCTTATATCGGTGAAGATGGTGAAAAGCATCGCCCAATTATGTTGCATCGTGCTATGTTGGGGTCTATAGAGCGTTTCATGGGAATATTGTTGGAATCTACGGGTGGTAACTTACCATTATGGTTATCTCCAGAACCAGTTGTTGTTGCACCGATTTCTGAAAAGTTTCGCGATTACGCAGAAGAAATAGTCAATTCTTTACGTGATAATGGCGTATATGCTCGTGCAGATTTACGTGATGAGAAAGTAAATTATAAAATACGTGAATTGTCATTGGCAAAGACACCTATCATCGCGGTTGTTGGTGAAAAAGAAATGGCAGACAGAACCGTAACGTTACGTCGTCTGGGGGTAGAAAAGCAAGAAGTTGTTAAACTTAATGATTTTATATCCATGATGAAAGAAGCGGTAAAAATGCCGGCATAATAATAAAAAAATATGGCGCGTTTAAAACGCGCCATTATAATATATGTATACTTTCGAAAGGGAAAAAATATGAAAAAAACAATTTTACTATTAGCAATAATTATGACCCCGTTGGTTTTGTCGGCTTGTATGTCTAAGTGTGAAACAGAACCGATTGTAGAAGAAAATCATAAATTAATTGTTCCACCGAATTTTGGTCAAATGCCTAAGTAATTTTTTATATAATCTTTGGAAAATACGGTTTTTTATGATATAATTAACCATAAAGAACTATGGGAGAATCCTGATGAATAATGATGATAACTTGGATTTATTGGATTTAAATGATGATGCCGATTCTATAGATGCATTACCTGATGCCGCTCCGTTTGCAGCGCCACGTCCTAAAAAACCTTGGCTGCTTATGGGGGTAGGGGTATTGATTATAATATTGGCTACGTATGTAATTATTCGCATCGTTGGTGGGGATTCTTCTTCTACTATGGAAGTTGATTTAGATGCACCTGCTGTTATAGTTGAAGGTGAGGATCCTAATGCACCTTTAGTTGTTGGACCTGCACCAGAAATTCAGCCTTCGGTTCAGCAGGTAAATGTAGCAAATGAACCTAAACCTGTTGCGCAACCTACGGCGCAACCGCAGCCAGTACAGCAACCTGTTGTACAAAATACAACGCCGGGCGTTCCTGTTCGTGTCGTAGATGATAGAAAAGAGGTTACCTTTAATCCGGATAAACCAGTTGAACAACCTGTGGTAAAGACAACCTCTAAAAAAGTAAGCACTAAAACAGTGGCTAAACAGCAACCTGCACGTAGTGCTCAAACTGCACCTAAAGCGTATTCGTGGTATGCCCAAATTGGTTCATATAGTACTCGGGCGTTAGCAGAGGCGGGACAGCGGAAATTACAGGCTTCTCATAAAAGTTTGTTTAGTGGACATCAGTTCGTTATTTTGGCAGCAGTTTTACCAAATGGTACGACTACTTATAGATTACGCGTTGGTTTTAATGCTGCTGCTGATGCAAATAATTTCTGCCGTAATGCGAAGGCAGATGGTTTGGATTGTTATGTAACAAAATAAGATTGGAGGTTTCTTAAATGTTTGGGCGTTTTGGTTGGGCTGAAATACTTGTAGTTGTTGTTTTAGTCTTGATTTTATTTGGGCATAATAAAATTCCCGGCATGATGAAAAATCTTGCCGATGGGATAAATGTATTTAAAAAGGAACTGAACGTCAAGAAGTCGAAGAAAGCAGAAAAAGAAGAAGCTTCGACTGGTATAGAACGTAAAGCAAGTGCAAAAAAGAATGCACCTAAAAAAACGACTAAAGTACGCAGAACCTCTGATAAGAAAGGTAAAAAATAGATGTTGATATAATCAAATAAAAAACCGGCTTTTGCCGGTTTTTTTATTTCCTTTTTTCGTATTCTTCTTGTTCTTCGACAGTCATAGTTGCCAAAGGGCGAGCAAGCATACGGGACAAACCAATTTCTTCGCCGGAGACGACGCTATACCCGTAAGAGCCATTTTCGATTCTTTCTAACGCAGCATTAATCTTTTTTAATAAATTATTGTCTCTTTCTGACATGCGTAAGTTCATAGTAATTTCTTGTTCAAATGTTGCGCTATCCGATTCGTCTCCGACGCCTTCAGTATCTGTCTTTTCTGCAATGCGAACCGCACTTAGAGTTGAATCTGTATCATGTAATAATTCTTCTTTTTGTGCCGTTAACAATTGATAAAAATAAGCCAACTGCTGAGGACACATATATGGTTCCGACTTTTTCGGTGTATATTTTGCGGGCAATTCAATATTTTTATAATTTTCTACCATTTTACGACCCTTTTAGTTCTTTTATCCAATACATAAGTGTTTCTTCATCCATCAGACCGGTTCGTGCTTCTATCAATTCACCGTTTTTAAAAGCTAAAACGCTTGGTATGCTTCTGATGCCAAACTTTGCAGGGGTACGGCGATTTGATTCGTCTATCTCAAATTTTATGAACTTTACGTCAGGAATTTTTTCAGACGCGGATTCAAATATTGGACCAAACATTCGGCATGGACCACACCATGGCGCCCAGAAATCAACTAACGCTATACCAGAACCAGTTAAGGATTCAAACGTAGCATCATTTGCGTGTTCTAAAGCCATTTTCAACTCCTTCCTTGTTGATATTTCCAACGAGTGTATTATAATCGCCATAAAATGCAAGAGAAATCATAAAATGAATAATATCATATACTTAGACGCAGCAGCGACGGCTTTGAAACCGGAATGTGTTATAAATGCAGAAATGGACTTTTTACGCGATTCTTATGCAAACGCAGGGCGGGGGATGTGTGCTCGTGCGGTAGCTGTGGATTTGGCTGTCTCTCGCGTTCGTAAAAAAGTTACTGATTTTATAGGTGCTGAATCTGAAACGCAAATCGTTTTCACGTCTGGTACCACCGATGGAATGAATAGAATCGCAAAAATAATTGATACCATACTTTGTCGAGAAAGCTTGAAAGATAAGACTATTATGGTATCAGATTTAGATCATCATTCGGCACGGTTGCCGTTTGAAGTTTTAAGAGATTCTATTGGTTGTAATATTGTTCTTTGTCCAATGGACGAAAAGTATAATTTAATGTGCTCAGATTTACCAAAGGCAGATGTTTTTGTAATAACTGCGATGTCAAATGTTTTGGGTAAACCGCAAGATGTTCCAAGCTTAATTGCTGCGGCACGTAAAAAGAACCCAAACGTTATTACAGTTGTTGATGCTGCTCAATATGTTGTGCATGAAAAAATTGATGTTAAACAATGGGATTGTGATTTTATGTGTTTTTCTGCCCATAAAATTGGTGCTGATACGGGGTTAGGTGTTATGTATATCAAAGAGCCTGAGCGTTGGGAAAGACCAGATAAATTTGGTGGTGGAATGGTATCTAAGATAATTGGCAGCGCCTTTTCGCATAGTTATGAAATAAAATGGGAACCGGCACCGGCTAAGTTTGAAGCTGGTACTTTGCCATTAACACAAATAGTCGGACTAGAACCTGCAATTGATTATTTGATTGAACATCGACCGAATTTAGAGCAGATAAAGTATTTATATGATAGGCTTTTAAAAAATAAAAATATTGAAATAATTACAGAACGTGATTCCTCTATGCTGACTTTTTATCTAAGAAATATGCACGTTTTGGATTTTGGTGCAATGGCAGGGGCAAAAGGTTTATGTTTACGCGTAGGGAATATGTGCGCTGGTTGGTTGCATAATTTAATGGGGTTATCTGGTACGGCAAGAATATCTGTTGGTCCCTGGAATACAGAGGCTGATATTGAAAAAGCGGCAGAAATTATAGAAGGTACAGTTAAATAATATGAATAACTTGAATAAGGAAAATATTATAGAAGTATTAAAATCTATATTTGATCCAGAAATTCCAGTAAATATTTGGGATCTGGGACTGATATATGATATTTCTATTTCCGATTCCGTAATAAATATTAAAATGACATTTACAAGTCCTACTTGTCCTATGATGGAAGACTTATTACAACAAGTGCAAGATACTGTTAGTTCTATTGCTGGTGGAAGAAATGTTAATATTGAACTAGTTTGGGACCCACCTTGGGATTTATCTCGGATGTCGGATGAAGCTCGGTTAGATTTAGATTTGACGGAACAGGGGTGGTAGATATATGCAATATTCTGAAATGAAAAATATTTTATTAACTATTTCAGACCCGGTCGAGAAGTTGGAAGCGGTGATGGATTTTGGTAAATATGTGCCGGATATCCCAGAAGATGCGGTTTGTAACGAAATTAATGGTTGTGCATCTTATGTACAAATTTGTCGTAAAGGAACAAGTTTTTATGGTCGTGCCGATTCGGCATTAGTTCAAGGAATCGTTGCGATTATTATTGCAATGGTTGATGGGAAAACGCCTGAAGAAATAAAAAAAATGGATTTATTAGGTGAATTTTCTTCGCTAAGCATAAATCTTGGAAGCAGTAGATTAGGCGGAGTAAATTCTATGATTAGTTTTTTACAGAATTTGTGATAATATTACTATGTTATAATTAGAGGGGTAGCATAGAATATGGGTGAATCAAAAAAAATGTTGCATATCGGTTTTATTGCGGTGTGTTTAGTATTTATGCTATCTGCCGTGCTGCAAGTTTGTTATCGTACGCAGAATAAGGTTCGTAATCGTGTACGTTCCGCAATAGTTCAGACACAGCAAGATATAGCTGTTGCGCAGGCGGACTTTGCTTCTTATGTCAGACCGGAAATTTTACGTAATATGGTGATAAGTATATACCCTAAGACGGAAATAATTGGCTATCAAAAGCATATATCAATTTATGATTTGCCAATTAAGGAAGAAAAAGCTCAATAATAAAAGATGTTTGAAATAGGAAAAGACATTTTTAAACACGGTTTTTTTAGTTCCTCTGGTGATCGTAAGGGACATCGGAGGATGCGCATAATTTATTATTTCTTTGTGGCTGCATTCGTGCTTTTTATCGTTAGAACTTTACAGCTAGGAATTGAGGGAACAGATCGCTCTAGACGTGCTGGTGCAGACGGTGCATGGGTGGTTCAAAGGGCTGATATTGTTGATAGGAATGGGGATATCCTAGCTAAAAATATTATGTCAGGTCATATAACGTTACGACCGCCATATGTTAAAGAACGTGATAAAGTCGCAGAAACTATACATGAAATTCTTCCGTATGAATATACTTTGGCGCAGGCGATAGGATTAGTAAATTCGTCTCGTAAATTCATATATGTGAAAAAATATGCGTCGGATGCGCAAAGGAAGGTTGTGGAAAAAGCAAAATTATCAGGATTGGAAATAGAAGCAGAACAAAAACGTCGCTATCCGAAACGTAGATTGTTTTCCCATATAATCGGCTTCGTCGGGCGGGATGGTTATGGTTTGGAAGGTGTAGAACGTACTTATGATGACTATCTTCGTGAAAATGTCGATCCTTTGCAATTGTCTTTGGATGCACGAATTCAGGCGGTTTTTTATGAACAATTGTCTTCGGCAATGCAGAAATATCAAGCTCGGGCTGCTATGGGAATGTTGATGAATTCTCGTACTGGTGAAATGATTGCGATGGTATCTTTACCAGATTATGATCCAGAAAATATAAATTTAGATCCCGCAAAAAATAGATTGTTTATGCCTTTGCGTGGTGTTTTTGAAATGGGGTCGATATTTAAAATTTTTAATACGGCAATGGCAATGGAAAATGGAATTAATAAGGAATATTATGTTGCCAAACCATTTGAAATTAAAGATAAATTTGGTAGGGTCGCGGCTAGAATCAGTGACGTCCGTACGTTTAAACCGCCACGTCCTAATTTAACAATAGAAGAGATTATGTTGCACTCGTGTAATGCGGGTAGTGCACAAATTGCTTTGGATTTACCAGACGGTACGCAAAAAGAGTTTTTTCATAGATTGCATCTGGATGAAGTTTTAGATTTAGAATTTGGTTCAACGGAACATCCGCTAATGCCCGCAAAATGGGGGCCTGTTGAAAAGGCAACCCTTTCGTTCGGGCATGGGATATCTGTTACACCAATGCATCTTTTATTGGCTGTAAACGCAATGACAAATGGTGGAATTTATATTTATCCTACTCTTTTAAAAAGAGGAGTCGGCCCGATAAAAGGGGGACGTGTGTTGTCGGCAGATATATCTGCTAGGTTAAGAGAAATTATGTTTCATATTGCCGAAGAGACAGGGGGCAAAAAGGCAAGAGTTGCAGGTGTGGAAATTGGCGGAAAAACTGCCACTGCTGAGAAATATGAAAATAATAAGGTTAACCATAAGAAGAATTTAACAGCCTTTGCTGGAATTTTCCCAGTATCTGCACCGCAATATACAATTTTAGTAATTTTAGATGAACCGAAAGGTACTGAAGAATCTTTTGGATTGCGTACGGCGGCGTGGAATGCGGTCCCAACTACGGGTAAAATACTCGATAGTATACTGCCGTTGCTATTTGAATAATTTTTGATTATAATAAATCTGATAATAAATAAAAAGAGTATAGTGTGAGAAAGGTTGTAGAGAAGTCTATGCTAGGGCAGGCATGGACAGTGGTTACGTATCCAGAAGATACAGCTGCTTATGGTTCAATAGATAATTTATTACAAAAAATTTTAGTTAGCCGTGGTATTACGGACATGGCAGCGATGGAAAAGTTTCTGAATCCATGTATAAAAGATTATATGCCGGATCCATCTATTTTAAAAGATATGGACGGTGCAGCGAAGTTAATTGCAGACAGTCTTCTTGCCGGAGAAAAAATTGCTATTTATGGTGATTATGATGTTGATGGTATAACTTCTACTGCTATTTTTGTGAAGTATTTACGCGCTTTGGATGCAGATGTTATGTGGCATTTACCTACGAGGGAAGGGGAAGGTTATGGTTTAAATGTTAACGCAATTGATGAAATTGTAGCGACAGGTTCAAAACTTATAATAACTGTTGATTGCGGAATAAGTGGCCTAGAAGAGATAAAATATGCCAAGCAATTGGGATTGCGCGTTGTCGTAACGGATCATCATTCGCCAGATGCTACGTTGCCTGATGCAGATGCCGTCGTTAACCCTAAGCGAGAAGATGATAATTCTGAACTTTTTTACTTAGCTGGTGTAGGAGTTGCTTTCCTGACTATTGTTGCTTTGCGGCGTGAGTTAAAAAATAGAAATTTAAATGCTGATATGGTTCAAAAAATTTCTGAGACTAATCCGATGAACTATTTGGATTTGGTCGCTTTAGGGACGATATGTGATACGATGCCTCTTATTGGTTTGAATCGCGCATTTGTTGCAACTGGTTTAAAAGTTTTGGGGTTGCGAAATAATTTAGGTTTACGTACGTTAATGGAAGTGGCCGGAATTAAAAAGCCCTCTGTATATGCTGCAGGGTTTGCTTTGGGCCCACGATTAAATGCGGCTGGGAGATTAGATTCTGCTTCGCCCGCTTTAGAATTACTTTTAACAGACAACCCGTTAATTGCAAACGATTTAGCGTACAAGTTACATAAAATGAATCAGGATAGGGTAGACATACAAAATTCTATAATGTTGTCTGCTAATGAATTAGCCAAGAAGTGTTGTGATTCTGGGCGCTGCAGTTTGTTTGTTTGTGGCGATAATTGGCATGGTGGGGTAATGGGAATAATAGCAGGGAGGCTTAAGGACAAATATAATTTACCAGCATGCGTGGCAACAAGGTGTGATGGTATTGTAAATGGATCAGGTCGTTCAATCCCAGGGGTTAACTTAGGAAAAATAATTCATGATGCGCTGGCAAAAGGAATCATTTCTGAAGGAGGGGGGCATGCCGCCGCTGCCGGTTTTTCTCTTCCTGTAGAAAAAGAACAATTGTTCTGCGAGTTTTTAGAAAATTCTGTTAAAGAACAATTAAATGGGGAATTGCCAGATAATGAAATTGTTGCCGACGCAGAAATAGATGCGGGGGGGGCGACCTTAGAATTAGTAAATAAGCTTAGTTCGCTAGAACCATTCGGTCAGGGGAATCCCGAACCTACATTGATATTAAACGGGGCTTCTTTGCGTTATGTGACGACCATGGGACATGGGAATCATCTTCGTGGGGCTTTTGAAACAAGCGCAGGTAACCAGTTGGCGTTTGTCGGTTTTAACTTAGTTGGTACACCCGTAGGTGATTTTTTACTGGACGAGGCAAATACAAACACTAAAATTAAGTTGTTAGGTAAATTAAAAGAAAATGAGTACAATGGTCATGTTAATGCTCAATTCTTTCTAGAAGATATCGCAGTATAAAAATGAAAACGGAAGCCTTAAATTTTTTAACTGAAAAAATACGCGAGGCAAAGACAATCGCAATTACTGGACATAAAAATCCAGATGGTGATTCTTTATGTTCTGTTTTAGCATTGTTTCAATTAATTAAATTAAATTTTAACAAGAATGCGCTTTGTTTATATGACGGAAATATTCCAGATATGTTAGATAATGTCCCCTTACGTGAAAAAATGCAGTATTTTGGGAAGGTTGATTTATCTAAAAAATTTGATTTAGTCTTTGTACTGGATTATGGGACAAGAAATCATATAGGTGGGGTTTTGCCGGTTGTGGATAACGCAAAATTTATAGTGGAAATAGATCACCATAAACCAGAATGTAAAATTGGAAATTTAAGCTTTAGTGATGGCAACGCATTTGCTGTTGGGGACATAATTTTTAATATGACAAAAAAACAGAAGTGGAAAAAAGACCAATTGGTAAATGATTTATTTGCGATATCTATCTTAACGGATACGGGCTTTTTTAAATATGCACGGAAAGGTTCTATATTACGTAACATGGCAGCGTTAGTAGATGATGGCGTCGATATAGAGCGAATTTCTAATTTATTGAACAACAAACCTAAAAAAGACATTTTGACCGAAGCCGCTGTGGCTTCTAGAGCGGAGTTCTTTTATAATAATCGATTAGCGTTGGCGACGATAGATTCAAAAGATTATAAAAATATAGATGGAAGAGGAGAGACTATTTTATCTTTGCTTACACAGATAAAAGGTGTTGAATTTGTGGTGTTATTAAAAAGGCAAAAAGAAAATCAGACGGGGGTATCATTGCGCAGTAAGTCGCAACCGATTGATGCGATTGCAATTGCTTTAGGTGGTGGGGGGCATAAATGTGCTGCAGGTGCCGTCGTTCAAGATTCTTTAGATAATGTTCGTTCAAAGGTTTTGGAGTTATTTAGGGGAGTAAAATGAAAAAATTGTTTTTTGCATTTGTTGCCAGTTTTTTGATATGTGTTGAAGCACATTCTGCTGTGGATTCAAATCTTGTTTCAACCGCGGAAACATATTTAAATTCTATAACTGGTTTATCTGGAGGTTTTGTTCAGACCGCAAATGGTAAGAATGAAAAAGGCAATTTTTACATGTTGCGTCCAGGCAAAGTCAGATTGGATTATGATGATTTACCTGTACAATTGATTTCTGATGGGCGTGATTTATACTTTTTTGATAAATCATTAGATCAAATAACAACCGTTTCATTAACTAGTACACCGGCTGGAATATTAATACGTGAGAATATTGATTTAAGGAATGCGGATATAAGCGTGATAGAAACTGCTGATATGAACGATAAATTCTCGTTAAAAATGAATTTACGCGGGCAAGAAGGTTTAGGTAATATGACGGTGGTATTTGATAAAGCACCCGTAAAGTTAAATTCTTGGACTGTAATTGATGCAACGGGGGCTAAAACAGATGTTGCATTTAACGGGTTAAAGACAAAAAATAGTTTCCCAAAAGATTATTTTCAGATTCAACATCATAGAACAATTAGTACTAGCGGTGGAGACGCGTTTTACGATTAAACATGTTTGGGATAAGTTGGGCAGAATTTTTAGTGATTTTGTTAGTTGGTGTTTTGGTAATACCAACACGCATGTGGCCAGATGTTGCGCGATTTTTAGCCCAAGCCGTGACATTCATTAGAAAATTAATTTGGAAAATAACGGATGCTTCTGAACAGATAAAGCAGCAAATTGATTTAGAAAAACCTATTGATGATTTAATAAAAACGACTACTTCTGATATGCTTAACGGTATTTCTGAGCCTTTAAAAAAAATTAAAACTAAAAAAAAATCCTCTAAAAAAATAGATAAAACAAAGGGGAAGCGCAAATGAAGCGAATGACTTTGAGTCAACATTTCGCTGAATTAAGAAAGCGTATATTATGGTCGCTGGGGCTTTTTGTCGTTGCTTTAATCGTAGGTTGGTATTTATCTCCGTGGTTACAGAAGATATTAACTGCACCTTTGCTTAATGTTTGGGCAGATGGAGAGTTGTTATATACAGGTATTGCCGATGGACTTATGGTAAGGTTTTCTTTGGCTGTGCTATTTGGTATCTTTATTATCACTCCTTTTGTATTATGGCAAATATGGGCGTTTGTATCGCCCGGGTTACATAAAGCAGAGCGTAATTTTATGTTGCCTATTTTAATCGCTTCGCCTGTTTTATTTTTAATTGGTGCAGCATTTGCCTTTTATATTTTATTTCCGTTTGTGTTCGGTTTTTTTATAGAATTAAATCAATCGTCACCAGTTCCTTCTGTTATATTACCTGCAGTTAAAGATTATTTGTCGTTTACAATAGGCTTATTAAAAGTATTCGGAATAGCGTTTCAGTTGCCATTGGTATTGGTAATTCTTAATCGTGTTGGGATTTTATCTAAAACTCGGGCTAAAAAAATGAGACGCTATGCAATAGTTGTTATAGTTGTCGTTGCAGCGGTTCTGACGCCACCAGATGTTGTTTCTCAGCTTTTGCTTGCACTGCCAATGTGGGGGTTGTTTGAATTAAGTTTATTGTTTATGCGTGATGAAAGAAAATAGATAAGATTTATTATCTTTTTATGATATAATTAGTCTGTGAAAAAAATTAGTTTGTATTTTTCTACATTTTTAATAATGGCGGTTGCTGCATGCGATTTGCAGCCAAAAATTGTATCTTTCCCTGATAGCGTAGGAGACTTTATCTCCGCGCGGTATCCAGCGTTGTTGGCAGACCCCGAAACGCAGCCTGAAATTTATAATTCTGCGGCTACTGACTATGGGGTATATGCGTCTCCTAATTTATACGGTTCGGTTGGGGCAACCGATTATGTAGAATATGCAAGCGTAGATGATTATATTGTACCACCCGCAAAAGAGGGGGCAGAAATGTATGGGGCTGTTCCTGTATACGCCTCTGTAGATTATGGTGCACCAATCGTTTCGGAAGAAGTTACAGACTCGAATAGTGAATATTTGTATGTTCCTATGTATGGGGGGACGAAAACAGTTCGGTCGAATATTGAAATAACTGTTCAAACAGGAGATACTTTATATTCATTAGCAAAAAAATATAATACAAGTGTCGCCGCAATTGCGCAGGAAAATAATTTAGTAGAACCTTACTCTTTGTATGGCGGGCAAAAATTAAAAATTCCAACAGAATCTGATAAAACTATTGTGCAAACAGTTCCTGTTCCAAATAGTGATGCTATAAAACCTAATACGACAACAAAGGTAGAATTACAAGAAATTAGCGTTAAAGCTGGGGATACTTTGTATTCTCTTTCTCGCCAGTATTCTATACCTGTAAACGATTTGGCAGTGATGAATAATTTAAGCAGTCCATTCACGCTGTCTGTCGGGCAGAAATTAAAAGTTCCGAATTTAAGTACCGCCCCTGTACGTACATCCAGCTCTTCTAATACGGTAAAAACCTCTGCGGTTAAAACTACACAAGCGCAGACGGTAACGAAACCAAAGATGAAGATTTCTTCTGATCCGACTAAAAAGTTGCCAACGATCAGTGCGCGTTCCTCGTCTAAATTTACTTGGCCAGTTAAGGGGAAAATATTGTCAAGTTATGGTTCAAAATCAAACGGGTTATTTAATGACGGAATAAATATAGGTGCTGCTCGTGGAACTGCCGTTAAAGCCGCGGAAAATGGTGTTGTCGCTTATGCTGGAAATGAAGTTAAGGGGATGGGAAATCTTATAATAATTCAACATTCAGATGGGTGGATGACAGTGTATGCACATTTAGATTCTATGTCTGTTAAACGTGGAACAAAGGTGCTTGTTGGGCAAAAAATAGGAACTGTCGGTGAAACAGGTAAAGTGGATCAACCGCAATTACATTTTGAAATACGAAAGGGCACTAAAGCATATAATCCTTCTTCTTATTTGAAAAAATAAAAACCGCATAAGCGGTTTATTTTTTTGGTGGGCGCGCAGGGACTCGAACCCTGGACCCACTGATTAAGAGTCAGTTGCTCTACCAACTGAGCTACGCACCCGGGTCCGTATAATATTAATAGTATTAGTCTTTTAACTTAGGCGATTATATCCCTTTTTTTGCTAAATGCAAGGGTATTTATTATAAATGGCCCCCAGTTGCCGAATAGGTTGCCATACCTATGCAAAAGATGTTTGTTCTTTGATAGAATTAATTTGTTGACATGAAGTTCTTGTTTACAAAATTTTAAAAGGAGAGAAAAAATGAAAAAAGTTGTTATTTCCACTTTAGCGGTGCTTATTGCATGTCCTGCGTTTGCAGGTGCCCCTCAACCCAAAGGTGGCAGCAGTTGGCAAATGTTCGGTTTGGATCCATATATTGGTATACATGGCGGTGCAAGCTATTCTAATTTAAATTATAATTATAATGACACAAAAGAAACTTTGTCTGATACAGTTTTTCAGGGCAGGGCAGCATTGGGTTTGGAAGTCTGTGATACTGTGCGTTCAGAAATAGAGTGGTCTATATACAGTAAAGCAAAAGATACAGCTTCGTTCGGAGATGTTGAAGATGTTAAGGTAGAAACAAAACTACAAACGTTATTGTGGAATTCTTATTGGGAATTTGGTGATTTCCGTATGGTACGTCCATATGTCGGTGTCGGCGTAGGTGCGGCTTTTGCTGATGTGAAACGTGAAATTCCAGACGTTGGTGAGCACAGCAAAAGTCATACCCGCTTTTCTGCTATGGGTACTTTGGGTGTAACATTTGATATGAATATGTTCGCCATTGATTTGGCAGCTCGTTATAATTATGTAGATATAAACTCTGGTTTACATAACTTTGGTGGTGATGTAGGTATCAGATTTATGTTTTAATTGAAAAAATGTATAAGCCGTCATTTTATAAAATGACGGCTTCTTTAAAAATAAAAACTTAGCTATGTACATAGTTTTAAAGTTTTTATGTGCTCTTAATATAAATATCCATAAATTAAAAATTGTAAAGAGGTAGAGATGTCAAAAGCTGGGAAAAGTTCTATAAAGCGCCGTCCATCAAGTACGAATGTATATATGATTGGTTCTGGAATAGGTTCTTTAAGTGCGGCGGTTTATTTAATAAGAGACGCGAAAGTTCCAGGAAGGAATATTCGTATATTTGAAACATTGGATGTAGATGGTGGTAGTTTAGATGGGGCAGGAGATGCCAAAAAGGGTTTTATTATTCGTGGGGGAAGAATGTTAAATATCCCTACATATGAATGTTTACAAGATGTTATGAGTTCTGTTCCTTCAATTGAATTTGATGGTATTTCAATGGAAGACGAGTTTTTAGAATATAATGAAGAGTTCAAAACTTATTCAAGGGCACGTCTTGTAGATAAAAAAGGTAATAAAGTTGATGTTACGAAAATGGGTTTTTCTTCTGAAGACCGTATCGACATGGAAAAGCTTATATTATTAGAAACGGAAAAATCTTTGGGGGCGAAACGAATCGATGAAGTTTTTAATAAACACTTTTTTAAAACAAATTTTTGGTTTATGTGGCAAACTACGTTTGCATTTCAACCTTGGTCTAGTGCCGTTGAATTGCGTAGATATATGATTCGCTTTATGCACGAATTTCCTAGAATTCATACATTAGCAGGTGTGGCAAGAACTGCCTATAACCAACATGACTCTATTGTAAAACCAATGGTAAACTGGTTGAAAGAACAAGGGGTTCAGGTTGTTTTAGGTGCTACTGTAGAAGATATCGAATTCGCAGAAAGCTCGAAAGGGAAAATCGTTGCAAATAAATTAATTTATAGACAGCACGGGAAAAGGATAGAGGTAGATATTTTGCCGACGGATATTGTTACTTTTACAAATGGTTGTATGACAGATAATTCAGACGAGGCTTTTACAGACAATACCGCTAAATATAAAAGAAGTGATACAGCCCCATCGTTTGAACTTTGGCGCAAAATCGCGAAGGGGCGACCAGAATTTGGTAATCCGGATGCTTTTTGTGGTTGTCCAGATGAAACTATGTGGATGTCTTTTACAGTGACTATAAATAATAATCCTAAATTATTAGATTATATACAGAAATTTACGTTTAATCATCCGGGGGGTGGCGCCTTGGTTACATTTAAGGATTCTGCGTGGCGCTTATCTTTTGTTGTTGCGAGACAACCCCATTTTAAAAATCAGCCAATGAATACACAAATTTTTTGGGGGTATTCTTTAAATATGTTTACTGATGGTGATTTTGTAAAAAAGCCAATGTATAAATGCACTGGAAAAGAAATAGTTACCGAATTAATGGGGCATTTGCATATCCCTAAAAAAGAACAGGCTGAGATGTTGGAAGGATTAATATGCCGCACATCAATTATGCCGTATATAGATTCTCAATTCCAACCACGTAAAATTAACGATAGACCGTTGGTTGTGCCGAAAGGATATGAGAATTTTGCTTTTATTAGTCAATTTGTAGAGGTGCCAGAAGACGTTGTGTTTACAATGGAATATTCCGTAAGGGCAGCGCAACATGCTATATATTATTTAATGGGGGTTGATAAGGATTTGACACCAGTTAGTAAGCATCAGTATTCACCCAGAACCTTATTGAATTCCTTTTTAAAATTACATAGTTAAAAAACGCCCGAGAAGGGCGTTTTTTATAGTAATTTAGCAAGAGCCATTTTATTTAAAAAGCCTTCTTCTATTGCACTTAATAGAGATTTCATACCT
>CALXNF010000032.1 GCA_944389685.1 uncultured Alphaproteobacteria bacterium
CTTTGGATAGGTCTGATTTATTAATTACTAAGATTTCATTGTCAGCTAATTTTTGATTCTTAACTTTTTTAGAACCGTCAACGACACGCAATATTAAATTTGCATTTTCTATTTCGGATTGTGTGCGTTCGATTCCTATTCTTTCTATTGTGTCTTCTGTTTCACGTAGACCCGCCGTATCAGACAGATTTACCAAGTATCCTCCAATATCCATTGAAGCGCTTACAACGTCGCGGGTCGTACCTGGTATATCTGAAACTATTGCGCGATTTGCCCCAAGTATTGCATTAAATAGAGAAGATTTTCCAACGTTTGTATCGCCAACCAAAGCGATGTTAAAACCGCTGCGTATGGCGCGAACCGCCGCATATCGTGATAATGCATTTTCTATTTCTGTGTGTAATTTTTCTGTTTTTTCTTTGATTGTTTTTTCTATATTGGGGGGCAGTTCGTCTTCGGCGTAATCAAGGGTTGCTGCCGCATAGGCAGAAATTTCTATCATTTGTTTACGCCACGCGTCATATATCTGGCTGTCACCGCCCATCATAGATGTAATGGCACTTTTCCTTTGAGCATCTGTTTGTGCATCCAGCAGGGCGGCCAATCCATCAACATCGGCTAAATCCATTTTCCCATTATAAAAGGCGCGTCTTGAAAATTCACCGGGTGCCGCCATGCGGGCACCAGTTGCGGATAGATATTCAAATATTTTATCAATTACTGCTGGGGCTCCGTGAGAATAAATCTCAATCATGTCTGTTCCAGTAAAAGAGGCCGGAGCAGCAAAATAAGTTCCAATAATTTGGTCAATGATGCTGTTGTCGGTGTCTCGCATATTGGCGAAATATGCATATCGGGCATCTGCTGATTTACGGTTAGTTATTTTTAAAAATAAATTATACAAATCATCGCCCGATACACGTATTACTGCGACACCGGACTTTCCATGTCCACTGGACAGCGCAAAAATGGTTTCGTTATTATTCATGTTGTGTACTTTTATTTATTATTATCTGCTTTTCCATTTCTTTCGTAATTTGTGTAACTGCCTGTGCGATGCCATCAGGGTTAATTGCCAAACCGTGTCCCGGAGAATTTGTTGCGGTTTGCTTTATTATATCTCTTAACTCGTCTGGCCAATTTTTACGGGTGAAAAATAGTTCGTCCCCCTGTGTCGCACATGCAAGAATTCCCGCAATATATGGAAATGTTGAAGAAGAGCCTCCTTGGCGAGTATAATAATATCCGCCTTGCCAAAACGGTGTGGTTTTTCCATTTGTCGGTATTCCGATACGATTTGTTTTGTTTTTATACCTTTTATCATATGGAATGTAATCTGACATTGCTTTGTATGCGCCACCAATTACCATAATTCCATTTTTTTCGCATTCATCAAAAAGCGTTTTTGTTTCGTCTGCACCTTTGTCTGTTATTCCGCCCCAACTGCAAGATAGAAATCTTATCTTTTTATCCTCAGGCAATGTTTTGTTTATTTCTAATAATTTTCTAATTGCCTCGTTTATATATTTTCGGTCTAGTTCACCGTCTACAATCGTCGGTGCAGCAAAGTAATATAAATTTGCGTCAGGTGCAGTGCCAGTTGTATGTCCGACAGCACAGCCAGAAACCAAACTGCCATGATAGTCAATTCCGTCTTTGTCCCATGGACCGAAAACAGAATAATATCTTATGTTATCTGCATATTCTGGATGCTCTCTATTTAAACGCTGGTCAATAATCGCAATTGATATACCTTTACCTGTTTTTCCGGCTTTATGTAAATTAACTGTGTCTGTCGGTGTTTTTGCGGCTTCCAGTTCCTGTATCGGATTAAAATCATGTGGTAATTTATCCGCCGCAGGCCATATTACGTCCGTTGTCCAATTAGTTACAATTCTTAATTGTTTTGCATCTTCTGGTGAAACGTAGTTTTTTGGCAGGGGACCAGTGAACATGTCTTTTTCTTTTGATAGTTCCAATCCAGATAAATCAACATGATGAACACTTTTATAATTTGGAGCGACTTCAAAAGGCAGTTGCAGTAATTCATCTATGTTTTTTATTTTTTTATATGGGTTGTTTGTTAAAATGCCTTTCGCATATAAAAATTGTTTGATTTTGTTCATTACTTATTCCCACTGATTTCTTTTAATGCCATTGGTACTAATTTAGCTACGTCTGTTGACGGGTTTCCTTTTACCAATTTTTGTGCCATATCTATAATATCTAATCTTCTGTAGCCCAACGATTCTAACGCAGCCAATAAATCTGGTAGGGCAGATGCATCAGAATCTGTCATGCCAAAGTCGAACGATGTGCCACCAACTTTATTCTTTAATTCTAATATTATTTTTTCTGCAACTTTTTTACCAACACCAGGGGCTGTGGCAATAGTTTTTGCATCTCCTGTTGCGATTGCGGACATTAAAGTGTCCGTTTTTATGGTACCCATTATTGCCAATGCTACTTTTGGACCAACGCCAGATACGCCGTTTAACTGTATAAACAGGTTTTGGGCGGCTATGGACGAAAAACCAAATAATCTTATTGAATCTTCGCGAACTATAGTTTCTATCCATAAAGAAACTGTTGATTTTGGTGTAAGGTATTCTGGGGTAAAAACTTTGTAGCCCACATCGTGTACCATTAATATGATAAAACCGTCACCAATATAATCAACTATGCCTTGCAATTTCCCAATCATTTGTTATCCTTTTGGAGTAATTTTAATCAAATAAAAGTAAAAGGTCAAATATGAGTGGACACAGCAAATGGCATAATATTCAGCACAAAAAAGGTGCTGTTGATGCGGCTCGTAGCGGTTTGTTTACGAAGCTGGCACGTGAAATAACAATGGCGGCAAAGCTGGGGGATAAAAATCCGGACAATAATCCTCGTTTGCGTTTGGCGGTTTTGAATGCTCGTAAGAACTCTATGCCGAACGATAATATTAAACGCGCTATTGAAAAAGCGTCTGGTTCAAATACGGAAAACTATGTTGCGGTGCGTTATGAAGGTTATGGACCAGGTGCGGTTCCTGTTATTGTTGAGGCTTTGACCGATAACCCACGTCGTACGGTTCCAGATGTTCGTAATATCTTCGCCAAAAATGGCGGCAACATGGGCGAAGAGGGTAGTGTTGTGTTTATGTTTACACGTGTGGGGCAGATTTTCTATCCTGCATCAATTGGTAAAACAGAAGATGAAATGATGGAAATCATAATGGAGGCAAATGCTGATAATCTAGAAACGTCTGACGAAGGATTTATCATTACAACAAAGCCAGACGACTTTATGACAGTTCAGAAAGTTTTGTCGGATAAGTTGGGCGAACCGGAACGTGCTGAACTTACTTGGATTCCAAATATGCCGATGG
>CALXNF010000033.1 GCA_944389685.1 uncultured Alphaproteobacteria bacterium
CGCCGGCAATCAGTTCAAGGTCATAAAACTGCCCGTCATCGCGACAGAGGATGAGAGTTGGATTGTAAAAAATCGCATTTCTGGCAAAACGCGAGTGATTACGCGTGCCAAGGGTGAATTATTACACTCAGAACGTGAAAATATGGATGTTGTGATGGGGATAAAGAACTCTATGGGCGAATACGCGTTTGTTGCCCAATATCAACAAGATCCATGCCCACCAGAAGGCGGAATCATCAAAGAGTCATGGCTGAAGTATTATACGATGGCGCAGGGCGAAGCTATAGACCCCATCAAGTATTGCAGGATATTTCTTAGTTGGGATACTGCTAATAAAACTGGACCGCAAAATGCGTATTCGGCCTGTTGTGTTGTATTGGTAACACGCGAATCAAATAGGTATAAATATTATCTATTAGACGTTGTTCGTGGAAAATGGGAAATGCCTGATCTTATCAAACAAGTGCAAATGTTATATAATAAGTGGAAGTACGAAAAAGGCGGACTTCAGTTTGTTCGCTTGTTGATAGAAGACAAGGCTAGCGGAACACAATTGATACAAATGCTATCCGCGCAAAGAGATCGTCATGGATGTAGATTCATGATAGAGCCAATCAAACCTAATACAGATAAAGTATCTAGGTTAATCGGAGCTAGTGCCTATATAGAAAATGGTACATTACGATTTCCGCAAGAGCCGCAACCCTGGTGGCCAGAATTCAAGAAAGAACTGTTGGGTTTCCCAAACAGCAAATACAAAGACCAGGTTGATGCGCTAACTCAATGCATAAACCACGCAATACAACTGTCATAAACAATGGGGCATTTGCCCCATTATTTATTTGATGCCTGTCAATTTGCTTTTACATTCAGAACGCCATTCGGAATTATTTATAAAATTAGAACAATATGTTTTAGATGGATTTATTCTGTTTATATAACAATAGTTCGTGTAAGTAGCAAACCTGCCATCTTTTGTCGTTTCTGTAAATGGTTTACCACTTAAATCATCGTAAATAAGATCTGCATTGGTAAATGTTTTTATGCTACCAACCTTTAAATTTGTTGGACTGCCGATACTAACGTAATGTAGCCACATTTGGTCTTGGCACTCTTTTATGGTATTTCCTGTATCACATTCTAATAGGCCAATGCGATAAACAGTACCTTGCTCTTTTTTATTTAAATAGTTTTGGGTTGCTGATGGTTGGCTAATGACAACAATATATCTACCAACGTTTTCATTCGTATAAACGATACTTTTGTCTGAAAGCCCCATGCACTGTTTATATTGCTCTAATGGTGTTTTTGGGGTCGCATCCACCTTTAGATTAGTTTCTAAGGGAGATTGAGATAGTCCACATCCGCATAGTATTATAGTCACGGCAAGTGATGTTTTTTTCATTTTTATTCCTCCTTTATTTCGGCAAGTTATATTTTTTATCGTTTTTGATATAAATATCACGCACAATCCATAAAGCGCCGTTAATAACTTTTTTGCTTTCTTCTGTAGATCCAAGCCACGTCCAACCACGTTTTGATACGCCAGTTTTTTCATTTGGCCGTTTGGCGTCTATGCCGTCAATATACGAATAAGTGCTTTCCTGAATCAGAATATTGTCAGAAATTTCAATAGTAGAGTGTAATACACCAACAGATTTTGCCATTTTATTCCCCATGTTTATAAATCAAAGACCGTCAACGGAATTGACGGCCGGGGAGTTGGTGTCAGCAAACGAATGCTCCGCAGCCTTCGGGCAAGCCCTGTTTTATAGCGAACGGCTCCCCGACCAAAGTCGGGGGATTTTAACGACAAATGCCGCGTCTGCGGGCCACCACAGCCCCGAACCCAATTCCCATTGGATTCGAGAGAAGTGTACCGCTAGAAACAAAGTAAATCAAGTTGATTTCTTAACAATTATATTTGATAGCGGAACTTTTAGTTTTGTTAAATCAAAGAAAATATCAATTACTACAGTCATGCGGAATTTTTAATCCGCGTCCAAAAATAATTTATTATCCTGCTCTAGACTGCAATCCGTTATGAAAAATTCCTTAGTAGCACGTTTTTTCCCGGGTTTCTTAATGGTTTTGATAATTACGGTACAATATAATGGTTTGTTTTCAAATTTTCGTAAAGCCTGTTCTCGCCCAATGTTAAGTAAATTTTCAGCTAAGACCTCTGCATCAAATTCTTTTTGTTTTTTTCCAGTACGATCATTTTTTACAATAAACTGCCATTTAGAGGATTCTTCAATATGTACTCCTTCAAGATATAAAACCATATGCACTCTCTGAGATGTTTCCTCTGGTTCGGCCTCAATAAATGGGGAAATAGTTAGTGATTCTCTATCATCGCTTTTTATAACCAAATTAGAAGAAGGCAAGCTGCTTGATAATAGTTCTATTTCTTCTACTTCAGATTCTAAACATTGTGAAAATTGTTCCACTGCACAGTGTGCGGTTTCATTCTGATAAAGTCTAGCTTGTAATTGTGATACGTTTCCCAAGTTTTGGGTAAAATAATTAATATCTTTGGCATCTTTCTTCGTAGCTATGAATTGTGTTGCGTTTTCCCATATTGCTGAAACGTAATTATATCCTGGTTTTAGAGCATATTGATAGAGTCCTGCTATTGCACTAACAATCTCACCTGCGCGAATGATTTTAGGTATAATTTTAACTTTTAAACACCCGTTTTCAATACTGGCGATATCAACAATAAAGGTATCTTTTGGAAGGCCAAGTTCTTCGGATATAATGGATAGCAGCTCGCCTATCCCCGAAACTGAGGTTATGAATTCTTTTAATTCCATTCGATGTCCAACAAGCTTTGGTCCCTTATAATCAAGGACTACTTCTAAGCTTTGAACATCTTGTTGTTGATAAGACATACGCGGATTATAAATAATAACTGGCAAAAATCAATAAGTTTCCCTGTTAAGTAAAATTTTGTTCCTTAATGAGTACCAATAAATTTCCCTGTTATTTGTTTAGGGAATTTTTATGGCAAGCCGGCAATATGCGCCGGTGTCGCGTTGTGGAATCTAGCAATTAGGGATCCAAAAGCCAAAATTTCCCTGTAAATTCCCTGTTGTTGTATGCAATAGACCGTATAATTATCTACCTCCGCCAGAAAATAAACACGCCCCAGCGGGGCGTTTTATTTTATGGATCGGTGGGGTGGATGAGAACCCCTGTTCGACAACAAGTAGATTTGACCAGTGCAACGCAGTCAAATCGTCACGGTTGCCCCGCAGCCGATGCGTATGCATCGTGCGAGGGAATCCCTCCCCATCCGCCAAGAAAATCAAACGCACAAAAGGGCGTTTTTTATATAAAAATCAATAAATTATGGTATAATAATCGACAATAAAGAAGGTAAAAATATGTCGATAAATTTATTGAACGAGAAAGCTTTAAATAATTACTTAATAGAACTGGTATGGGGGCATAATATGCCAAGCATACTAGACGGTAAATCACAGGCAAATTTAAAAGACATAGAATATATAGAATCAAATAAAGATACGATAGTGCGTTCCATATTAACGCAGTATATGAAGCATAGAATCAGGGCGTATTTAACAGAAAGTGAAGAATATCCATTTTTAATTCCGTTAAAGATGAGATCAGGTTTACCAGATTGGGCGATAAGGGCATTAGGGAACGGTCAGAAGGTATATGAGTTTGACTCTGGCAAAATGACGGAACAATTGCGACATGATTTAACTACGATAAGGGATTTTTTATATTCGGCGGCAGAAAGTTATGTAGATAAAGCAATTATTGCTGCGAAAGAGTCTAAAAAGGGGAATAAAGAACCGAAAGTAAGATTAGACTATCTGAAGACCAGCAATGAATATGATACGTTTGATAAGACGCTGGAAGCTGCTGAAAAGTGGCATGAACACATGGCAGAAATAGCCGCTAAGAAACAGAAAAACGAAAAGATGTATAAAGAGTCTTTATCAGGGACCAAGTTCATTATGGATTTGCCGAACGGGATGAAAGCGTATCAGTTAATAACGCCCGAAGCATTAGATTATGAAAGTGAATATATGGGGCATTGTGT
>CALXNF010000034.1 GCA_944389685.1 uncultured Alphaproteobacteria bacterium
TTGGTCTTCGCCCAATTCTTCGCGGGACATAGAAAACTGAATTTCACCATCTATATCATATATACGACCAAACATTAACTTACCCAACCAACGCAACGCAATTACACGCCCAGCCAATCTTACATGCGTACCATCTTCTAAATTACGGGCATCTGCAATAGTATTTGTTCTGTCGTATTTTTCTTTCCAAACAACACCATCACGCGCACGAATATTTTCTGCTTTCTGCAAACGTGCTTCCAATTCGTTTGTTGAAATTTTTGTTGTGTTGTTTGTGTTTTCTGACATTTTATTTTTCCTTTTTGGGTGTTAAATGAAAAAACGGACGCATGGGAAGTGCGTCCGCTATAAATTTACAGGTCGCACCGTATCATTTATAAATTTTTTTAATACAGATCATACCGTTACCTACCTATTTCACCAATTATGACGACCAATTGCACCTAATTATTACTAGAAAAAAATAAAAAGTAAAGAATTAATTACTTCAAATTTTTTAATATTGACTGCTAGCAGCAAAATTTTCTATCATGAAACCTGAAATGAGAGAGCTCTTAAAACGAACTTTTGTGATTCTTTTTACGCTCTGCATTAGCCCAATTTATTCATGGGCAGTGTCGGACGCTGAAACCTTACTGCAAAAGGTTTCTGCCGCGGACCAACAAAATTTAGCCCCCGAAATAAGGGAAGCTTACAATGCACTAAATAAATCACTAAACAATCTTGAAGAATTAAAAACAGATTATACGTCAAAGCTGCAAGAAAACGCTACTGCTATGAAAGACAAAGAACAATCCACCGCTAATAAATTGCTTGGTGGACTTGCCATTGGTACTGCCGGAATTGGCGGAATGCAGCTTGCATCTGGTCTTGCGGAACAAAAGTCGGATAATGCCGCGGCGCAAGATATGAATGCGTATATGTCAACATTCAGGTGTGATTACGGCAATGGAATAAACATACCTGGTGGACAGGCGGATATTCAGTTACCGTTATCAACAGAATTAACTGCTATACGCAGAAGCTATATTGAACTGGCAAATAAAATTAAAGAATCCAAAGAATCTCTTGGCTTATCGCTTGGTATAGAAGCAAATGAAATATTAGACCCGGCGGATACGGGTTTATATGATAATGTTTCAATTGGAAAAACAGATAACGTTTTTGATACAGCTGCTGAACGTGCCTCGTCTTCAGATAGCAAAGACAAAATCACAACTGGGGCCATCATGACAGGCGTAGGAACCATTGGTGCGGCAGTAGGAGATTTAATAATAAATAAAGATGCCCCAAAAGAAAAAAGCGAAGAAATTACTAATGAGTACGAAACAAAAAAGAAAGAAATAGAAAAAGAAGTAGAAACCAACCAAAATGCTTTGCAGCAAGCCATAGATAATAACTCTGAAAAAATAGATGAATACAATAAATTATTACAACAACATAAAGATTTTGTGGCAACAATCACAGAAGTTGATTGTATCCCAGACTTTTCTGAATATATTGAATACATAAATAGTTTAGCTCTGATAACAGACACAATGTCTGACCCATCTGGACTATCTATAAAATATGACTTAGAAACACAAAAATCTGCATATAAAGAATGTGCAGATGCGGCGGCAGCTGAACGCGAACGAATTGCTGCGCTGGAAAAAGCTAAACAAGACTGCCTTGCTAAGCCTGATCACGAATGGATTGACGAAAAGTGTGTAGAAAAAGTGCAAACCACCCCAGAAAGCGAGACAAGCACAACGCCTCCTTCTGACGCGGTTGTTCCAACGCCAATTGCTACACCCACGGATACAAATACAGACACAGACACAGACACAGATACAGATACAGATATAGACACAACTTTGTGCCCCGATAACAACCCAAGATTCAAACAAATAAACAATACAACAACCCACGTTGGTGACTTTTGTAAATACGGGAACGTTTCGATCGGTAAAATATTTAAATTTGCAGAAGGGACTGTCCGAAACGGCGTAAACGTGGGTGGAACATGTTCTTGTTCGGCAATAGAGTGCGTTTCTGGTTATCATGTAGCCGGTGGTGTTTGCGTAGAAGATGTCGCAGACCAAGAAGGCAACTGCTTAAGGAAAGCTTTCAAAAAAACATCTGAAAACGATAATTTGGAAAAATGCCAGAATTTCTGTAAAAAATATTCCTCTGATAAAGAATGTAAATATACATCTGTTGTAATATCACATAGTACAGGGGAATGCATTTGCAACCCAACCGTCACTGAGTTTAATTCCGCGACAGAATCTATGCAACGTGCAGAAGAACGAAAAATAAATTCTTTGAAGTATTATGAAGTATGTGGTAATGACAGGGGAAAAACTGGAGGAGCCGAGGTTTGTGAAGAATCAACATTTAATTGGGTAAACGTAGGACAATTACAAGCTGTGGGATTGGCAGAAGAATATGCACGCGTTAGGTACAATGATGACATCGCTTGTGATAATAATTATCGTACCAGTGGAAATGACGATTATGTAAGATGCAGCAGTAAGAATTCGAAAAGATATTATGAGTTTAAATTTGATGACATTAAAGAAAGCATAGATGCAGACATACAAAAGGGGGTAATTTTTGGGATTTGCAGAATTCACAACGTATCATCTGGTCTTACAAAAAGCTTAATCAGTTATTCTGGGGCACCTACTTGTAAAAGCCCTTGTACATCAGAAATGCTAAAAACTGCGGCTCATTTTGGCTTAACAGCAACAACAAGAGGGAGTGTTTGCTGGTTTTCCAATCGAAGTATATCCGCAGATGAGGTAGAAAGTAAATTAGCAAAAATAGACGGGATTGATAATTATATATTCTATTCAGGAATACAAATTCAAGGTAGTAAGGATGTTATTTCGCAACTAAGGGACTACATAAAATCTACGGGCAAAACCGTTCGTTCATTTGATTGTACTAGAAATGTAGATGAAATTAAAAATAGTCTGTTCGTTGGAGATGATGATGTTTTGCGTTGTACATTAAATGGTCAGCCGATTGATTTTGTTTTTGATGATTTTTCAGAAAGTTGGTTGTATGTTCAAGAAGATGGTGAAGCCAAAATACAATGTGTTGTGAGCGGGGGAAAATATGCAGACCAAGAATGTTTTGGTTTGACTCAACAGCAATGTCTTGAAGCAAACGCTGTATTTAAGAAGAAATTTCCTGGCGCTTCTGGTATGATGTGGAATGGGAAAGAATGTGTTCTTTTAGATTCTGCCGAAGCGCAAAGATACGATATTTATGTACAGGCAGGTATAGGCGTTGTTGCGGCTGCTGACTGCTTGTTGTTAACCCATACTGGTTGCTTAGTTTTGGCAGTAGAAACGGCTGGGTTGGCAACAGAGTTGACAACCAAAGAATATATAGAAAATCGTGCAGGGGAATTCTTAGCTGTATCCACAAGATGTCAGTCTCGTGATTGTGCTATTGATACTATACGTAATGCCGGCAAGGTACTTAGTGTAATGGGAGCTTTAGATGCAGCGGCCGCAAATTCTGTAGACTCTGAATTAGCTCGTTTGGTGGATTATCTAGAACCAGAGGACTTACCAAATGTTTCTAGCGGTGAATGGGATGAAATTGTTGCTCAACTTGGTGGTGATCCTGATGACGCTGGCGGTACGGCCTTAGTTTGGTTAAATAGAATTGGTTTAGGTGCACAGTTTGCTTCTGTAGCTACATCAGGATATCGTTTAGTGTCCAAGGCAATTACTCGTTTGGCAAGTAAAGCAGCGCGCACAACGAATGTAGGGTCTGATATAGCTAGAACTGCGGACGCAGCGTCAGATGCAGGACGTGGGGCAGGAACTGGTGGTGCTGCAAATGCAGCGTCAGATGCAGGTCGTGGGACAGGAGCTGGTGGTGCTGCAAATGCTGCGTCAGATGCAGAAAGAACAACAAATACGTTGCATCCTGATATAGACGCTTATCGAAATTCTAGTAGAAAATCAGTTATACGTGCTAAATATCATCCTGATAGATTTTCTTCTGTTGAAATAAAGGCCAAAGCAGAAGAAATATTTAAGCGAATGAATAATATAGACAATATGTCTGATGATGAATTGCGTGAATTAAGCATACTCATGAATGAATTTGATAATGAGGTTGCGGCAGCAGAAGAAGCCGCAAAAGCAGCTAACGCTGCGTCAGATGCAGGACGTGGGGCAGGAGCTGGTGGTGCGGCGAATACTGCGTCAGATACGGGTAGAGCGACAGGTACTGCATCGGATGCCAGTAGGGGAGCCGGTTCGGCAAGTGACGCTGGACGTGGTGGAGCTGGAGGTGCGGCAGATGCTTCAGGAAGTGCTTCGAATGCGGCGTCAGATGCGGGCAGAGCAACAGGTACTACATCAGATGCCGGTAGAACGGCTAGCTCTACGAGCGATGCTGGGCGTGGCGCAAGTACTGGGGACGCAGCAAATGCGACAGATAACGCAGCTTCTAATGCAAACTCTACTTCCAGCACTTCTAGATCGGCGGCTCAAGAATCTATACCTGCTCCAAATTCTTCTTCAGCCAATTCCGCTATAACTGATGTTGAAGTTATAGAAGCTGTCGATGTTTCAACATTACGAAACCGAGCAAGTAGTTCTTTTGATTCCTACTTAGAAAATTTTAAAACTAATGGTGAAAATGTAGGGCTCCCTTACTCTCGCTTAACTGACGAAGAATGGGATATTTTAAACGATATTTTGGCTGAAGATGGCGTTCGCTTACGTTCTGGTACACAAAACGGTCAACGCTATATGGTATTTGAAGATATTCCAGACCATCCTGCCGCCATTGCCCGTCAAAACGCACGTGCTGCCGCACAAACTGCGGATAATGCTGCTTCTGCAACCAATAATAATCTTGATAATATATTAAACTCTTTTAGTAAAAGATTGGATAATAATATAGCTATATATTCAAGGGAAGGGTTAAAACAAGCCGAAGCCGAAAGTCTGAAAGCAAAAATTGATGCTTTAGGAACACACTATTCTGCTATATTAAATACAGAAGGATATAGTGGGGCAGATTATATTATAATTACAATATCAAAAACAGATGCCGATAAAATGGGCTATATCTATAGGGATAATAAATTAATTAAACTTATAGATAACAGCAAAAATTTAAATTCATTAAATTCTTATCTTAATAAAGCCATAACGACTATCAAAGGCAACCCTGTAATATTAGAAAGTTTCGGCACCCGTAGCGGGCGCCCTATTGTCGTGGTTAAAATTGGTAAACAAAAAATACCGTTCTATATTTCAACTGGTTCTGCCGGTAAAACAGATGTTGTAACCGGCAAATGGGAATTTTTTGGGGGTATAAGTAAAAATGGTTGGTTCAGAAAAGGAGCTCTTCAATCTATTCAAAACCATTATAATTCCCAAGAATTAAGGCAAATTGCAAATGCTTTAGACAATACCATCGGAGATTTACGTGATACAGAATTAGTTTTAGAAACTTCTGGACGCAAAAGTTTGGGAGGGGATGGAGTTGTTGCTCGAATGACCAATGGGCCATATATTTCTAATTCAATAATAAATGAGTCAATAAGTCGTTTTGTTGAAGATGCCGATTCAGAACTTATGGTATTGTACGAATACCTAAATGACTTAAAAAGCTTTTTTAGCGCTTTATAGTATCAACTTTCTGAATTGTTTGTATTTTCCGATATTTTCATTTATTCTTATATAAAAATAAAAACGGACGCAACAAAAGTGCGTCCGTCAAATTCTGAGGGTCGCACCATATCATTTAAAAATTTTTTTAAAATTTAAAACCATTGTATACCGACCACTTGATAAAAACTCTGGTGCGAGCAAAGGGGCTCGAACCCTCGACCTCAACCTTGGCAAGGTTGCGCTCTAGCCAACTGAGCTACGCTCGCACTGCGACGCATATTCTGACACATCTTTTTTTAATTTGCAAGCCTTTTTTATACAAAAAAAGAACCTGCTTCCCGCAGGTTCTTAAATCAACATCCCATTACAACCATTTCCAAGGCTGCAATACCTTCAGCAGACTATATGCCGTACGTTTGTCACTAAACGTATGACCGCAACGTGGACATACGATAAACGGAGATATCAATGCCTTCGTCTTCTTAAACATCGCTATCCATATCAACAAACCTAATGCCCATACGGCAACCACTAATCCCCATGCAACATAACCAAAATATTTATCTACTGTATCCGTGATAACATTTATTACCGTCACATCAGACTTTGATAAGTCATCATATATCTTAGTTGCCACACCCCAAGATGATGGGCGCCAAGGATATACATGCTCAATACCATAATTAGTTAGCAATGTCGTACCTAAACCACCGGTACTTTTATCCAGCTGCTTCTTTACTGCTTCATCAATCATATCGTCAATCTGAATCTGCAATACACTGGTTAATTGCGTTTCTACTTCATCCAATTTTTCATTTACCAGTGCCGCTGTATCGTCAACTTTGGCAATTGCTGTGTTTGCTTTATCAATACCCTCGTTCGCTTTGTCTACGCCCTTATTAACTTCATCTAGAGCCTTATCTACGCCGCTCGTATTTATACCGAACTTACTTGCAAGCCCACTTAACTTTTGTACTTTGTTTGTAGTATCCTGAACCCTGTCTGTTGTTTCTTCGGCTTTTGCGGTTACACCTTTAGCTTGCGCCGTTGTATCTGTTACTTTATCAACAACGTCTTCAGCCATACGAACAGTATCAATTGCTGCTGCAACAGGTTTTTCTAAATTAATCGCATCTTTTATGCCGTCTAGCAATTTTTCATACTGTTCAACTATATTTCTTTGCAGGTCAAAGAACATAGATACAACAATCGATTTCTTTATCGGTTGAGAATACGTATTCTTTACCCATAATGGCGACCAAATTACCAGCGCAATCCAGATTATAGAAACAATCGCAAATATACGCTTAGTCCACGTAACAAAAGACGTCTTTTTCTTTACCGTCTTTGCCCCACCCCTATCTATTACTTCTATTTCTTTTTTCTTTCTTGGCATTTTAAACTCCTTTCCTGATAATCAAAGTGTAGTAAAATAAGCGTTTTTATTGCAACTATTTTTAACGGGTATTTTCTTTAAATCTATTTATCTCGTTTTGATATGTCGCCACCATAATCTGTACACCCGGATTTTTATGCTGAAGTTCCATAACGGCTAAAAGCGTTTTATAAAGTATATCCGCTTCTTTTCTTTTATTAAAAGTACTTACAGATATTGTGGGTTTTAAATTCCATTGATTGGCAGAGGTCTTCATATTAGCAAATGTATAAACGTACGTTAATTTTCCGGTACTTTTCATTGATACGGCTAAATATAATTTATCCGTTGAATTCAACGACCATTTAGGTGCATCCATATTCTGATTCAACCATTTAATTGCTAAATTCGTTTTTAATTTATTAAACATAGCTTCCCCCGTATATTTTAAAGCGTTCTACGATATTTGAAATCTTTAATGCTTACCGCCATTTTTTCCCGAATCTTTTCATAGTCTTTATTTCGTTCTTGAAAAGACATAATTTCATTTATGGTATCAACATAGGCATACGCTTTTCTTACATCACTAAACACCGCAACATCCATTATTGGATAATTTGAATAGTTTGACTTTAAACAAAACAATGTATAAACGAATGTGTATACACCTGTAAAATCAATATCTATATCTAGATAAATTTTTTCAAACGCACTGTTATTTCTTGTAAGTTGTACCGGCAACAACTGATTTTTTTTATTCTGCTTCTTATTATCCATTATTCTTCACCTGTATATTTTGCTATAAAGTCTTTTTTAAATTCTGCAAATCTGCCCTGCTCTATGGCCGTACGTATATCACGCATTAAATCTTGATAAAACCATAAATTATGTTGCGTTAATAACGTTGCACCTAATATCTCATTACACTTTACTAAATGGTGAATATACGCCCGAGACAACTTACACGCAGGACAACCACACTTATCATCCAGTGGCGTTGGGTCATCACGGAACTTTGCATTTTTCATGTTCATAGTACCGTGTCTGGTGAAAGCCTGAGCCGTGCGACCCGCACGTGTCGGCATAACGCAATCAAACATATCTATGCCACGTTCAACCGCCCCTAAGATATCCAATGGCGTACCTACCCCCATTAAATAACGAGGTTTATTATCCGGCAACAACGGCGTAGTAGTTGCTATCATATCAAACATAACGTCTTGCGGTTCACCAACCGCCAAACCACCAACCGCATAACCGTCAAAACCAACATCTGTCAGTTGCTTTGCCGATTTTATACGTAAATCCTTGAAGTCCGCCCCTTGAACAATACCGAATATCCCATAACCTGGTCTATCTATAAAAGCGTCTTTACTACGTTTTGCCCAACGGGCAACCATTTCCACGTTCTTTTCCACACGTTCACGCGGTGCCGGCAGATGCAAACACTCGTCCA
>CALXNF010000035.1 GCA_944389685.1 uncultured Alphaproteobacteria bacterium
ATGTTAAAAGAACATCACTATGAAATAAATATGATAACAGTGGAAGACCCCGTAGAACAGAAAATTTTTGGGGCGCATCAGATGCCCGTTGTGAATACTTCTAATGAAGAACAACGTGAAGAAAAATATACAGAAGCCTTAGCGTCTGCTTTACGAAGCGACCCTGATACATTGATGGTAGGAGAAATTCGTACGTTAGCGGCAGCCCAATTAACTGTTAGGGGGGCTTTGTCTGGTCATAATGTTTGGACGACCTTGCACGCAAATTCTGCAATGTCTGCGCTGACGCGTTTGTTAGATTTAGGAATAGAAGCTTTTAAACTAAAAGAAGAAACTTTGATGCGTGGTTTAATTTCTATGCGTTTGTTTAAAAAGCTGTGCCCTTATTGCAGAGAAAGGTTGATTGATCATCCAGAGGCACCAGAATATAACAGGGTATTAGAAACTTTCGGTGAATTGGGGTTGCGGCAAGTTTATATTCGTGGGGCAGGGTGCGAAGAATGTAAAGGAACGGGTACTCTTGGAAGAATTAAAGCCGGTGAAATAATAATCACGAATAGCGAGTTTTTGCGGATGGCTTTGGCTGGTAATACAGATGGCGCTTATAAGTATTGGTTGGAGGAAATGGACGGAAGAACCCTGAAAGAAGCGGCTACGTCTTTGATGCTACAAGGCATAATCGGCGTTGATGAATTAGAACGCTGGGTTGGTTTGCTAGATAGACCGGGGGTATATTAATATGATAACCAAGCTGGATTTATGGTATGCAAAACTTGTTTTCAGGTTAAATACTGAAAAAAGAATGGCAACTGCACGTAAGTTGGCTTCGTTATTACGTAATGATTTTACATTAATGGATGCCTTGGGGCGTTTAGAGATGATAGAATCTCATGGTGGTAAAAAACCTAACGAACCATTTGCTATAGTAATGCGTGAATGGCAGAAAAATCTAGAAAGAGGTATGAGTTTTTCTGACGCTACGCGGGGATGGGTGCCACCTGAAGAAACTTTGTTGGTTACCTCAGGGAATTTATCGGATTTAGTCATTGCGCTGGAAAACGTTAGTAGGGTTGTTGATGGTACTCAACGTATAAAACGCGCAATGATCAGTGCAATTGCATATCCGTTATTTTTATTGCTTTTAACGTTTGGTATAATTATGTTGGTTGGTATTTATTTGGTACCTCCTTTGGCAGAAGTTGCAGGAAACAATATGGTATGGAGAGGAATGGCTTCTTCTCTTATATGGTTGTCTAATTTTTCAGTAAATTATTGGTTCGTTTTTCTTTTCTCTTTTATTGCCTTGGTGGGGATAATATGGTTAACATTGCCAAATTGGTCCGGTAAAACTCGTATTTTGTTTGATAAATTCCCACCGTGGAGCGTTTATAAAATACAGATGTCTGTGGGTTGGTTGATGAGTTTATCTTCTATGGTTGCTGCTGGTATTACAATACCTGATGCTATGCGAATGCTTGCGGATACTTCTAATAAATATTTACGTAGTATTTTAGAAGATACATTGCATTATATCGCCAATGGTGACAATTTAGGTAACGCGTTAAGAAATACAGGTCGTGATTTTCCCAATAAAGAGATCATAGGGGATTTGGCAATTTATGCAGATATGAATGGTTTCGATGAAAACTTATCTAGGGTTGCCAATGATTATTTAGAAGAGTCTGTAAGAAAAATGGAATCTATATCAAATGCAATGAATAGTATAGGTATTTTGCTTGTTTCTGGAATAATTGCGTGGGTAGTTTTGGGAACGTTCCAGATGCAAGATCAGATTACCAGCGCTTTAACTTAAAAAACGCCCAAACGGGCGTTTTTTAAACCATGAAAGGTAAATTTTCTAAAGTACCTTCGGCAACGCGAACATTTACGTCCAATAACATAAATATAGTATCTGAAGTATGTGAAACATTAGAATTAAATATTTCTGTAGATAATAAGTGACTTGTGTTTACCGATAATTTTGTAATTAAATGATCGTCGTCTAAAAGAGTATAAATAGGGCCTATGTCGCGTGGTGTATTTTCCCCGATTTCATGTTCGTTTTGTGGACAGCGCAAACCATCTAGTATGGTTTTTACGCGGTTATCAATGTCACTATGAGGCAAACCAACAATTTCTGGATGCATCATTTGAATATCTATTTCTGCCAGTAATTTTAGGTTCGGGGTAATGATAGGGTTCCAATCTATACCGCCAACGTGACGGGTCGTAATCGGGCTTTTGGTAGCGTTTGGCATCATGTATTTTGTCATGTTATCCCATGGTTGGTGTTCAAGCAGTTTTTTTAGCTGCGGATGAAACTGCATACGTATATCTGAAATGTGTTGTGAACGCTTTTTAGGGTTTATTAAAATATCTCCAAAATATAATAATTTAAATCTCATTTTTACCTTCCTTGACAGAACTATTATGTTGTTTTAAAGGGATTTTTTTGCGTTTATTTCCGTCTGATTTTTGTCCCCTTTTTTCTTGATAATTATAGCATAAATTGCTATGTTTTACATAGAAAAAAGAAAGGAATATAAATGGCTGTTACAAACGAATATACTGGTGATTCAATTAAAGTTTTAAAAGGATTGGAAGCTGTAAAAAAACGTCCTGGAATGTATATTGGTGACGTGGGTGAGGGCGGCTCCGGTCTGCATCACATGATTTATGAAGTTGTAAACAACTCTATTGACGAAGCAATGGCAGGTTATGCCGATACAGTTTATGTTTCTTTGAATGCAGACGGCAGTGCTACTATTCGCGATAATGGGCGTGGTATGCCGTTTGATATCAATCATGAAACAGGTCGTAGCGCGCTGGAATTAATTATGTGTGAATTACACGCAGGTGGTAAGTTTGATAATGAAAATAACGGTGCTTATAAGGTATCCGGCGGTTTGCACGGTGTCGGTGTTTCCGTTGTAAACGCATTGTCAACTTGGTTGGAAGTACGTGTTTGGCGTGGTGATAAAGAAGCAAAAATGACTTTTGCGGCTGGGGTACCAACGTGTGATTTAACTATTACAGAAAATAAAACACATCATGAGCATGGTACAGAAGTGACTTTCTTACCTTCTCCTGAAACGTTTTCTGGAACTGAGTTTAATTTTGATACGCTAGAAACATGGTTGCGTGAACAGTCTTATTTGAATGCAAATGTTCGTATAATCCTTGAGGATTTACGTGGTGCAGAAAAGAAAACTCGTGAATTCCATTCTGTAGATGGTTTGAAGGGTTTTGCTACTTATTTAGATAAGTCTAAAGAATTGTTAAATCGTGACCCTATTCAAATGATAAAACAGATAGATGACACATATATTGAAATAGTTCTGCAATGGACAACTGCGTATACAGAAACATCGTTATGCTTTACTAACAATATTCCAAACCGTGACGGTGGTACTCATTTAGCTGGTTTTCGTGCCGGTTTGACAAGAGCTATAAATAAATATATCGGTGAAAAATCTACTAAAAAGGATATTTCTTTATCTGGTGAAGATTTTCGTGAAGGTTTAACAAGTATCATAAGTGTAAAAATACCTGACCCGAAATTTGGTTCTCAGACTAAAGATAAATTAGTTTCAAGCGAAGTTCGTCCATTGGTAGAAAATACAGTGTTTGATTTATTGTATGAATACTTGGATGAAAACCCAACAATTGCAAAATTAATTGTTGATAAAATTATTGAAGCAGCAACTGCGCGTGAAGCCGCACGTAAAGCACGTGAATTATCTCGTAAAAAAACAGGACCAGAATTAGGTGGTTTGCCTGGTAAATTGGCTAACTGCAGCGAAAAAGACCCAGCAAAATGTGAATTATTCATCGTTGAGGGAGATTCTGCTGGAGGT
>CALXNF010000036.1 GCA_944389685.1 uncultured Alphaproteobacteria bacterium
CTATTAAGATTGTTTTTTCGTTTATTATTTGACGCTGTAAAATATCCACGTCCGCTGCATAATTTCGTGCCGGCAGCCATGAATTCGTAAAAGACGGGACTTGCGTTGGTATACCCGCAACAATTAATTTTTGTTGTAGCCACGGATACCAATATGATGCACAAAACGGAATTTGCATTTTATCAAATTCGTCTTTGAACTTAACACCATGACATATTATTGCGTTCGCCATTTTTCTTTCCCTTTTTATTTTGTTCTATTCAGGCAAATATTGTGAAACATGCGCCAATAAATATTTTTTCCCAAAAACTTTTTAGGACAGTTTTTAGCACTGCAACGACGTATGCGATTAAGATTAGCCTTACACATAATCTCTAGCATATTATTATTATTTAACTTCTCTATGCCGATGTTATAAGCATCACATGCTTCTTCTAAATTATTAACTGTCTGCAAACAACAATTATAAAATCCAGGTGCTTTGCGCTTTTTCGTAAAAACAGAAAAAACACCATCATCACAAAAAATAACTACCTCACCATTTTTATTAACATATTTAGCGTAAACTTTTGACATAAAAATCCTTTTTTACTACAATTAAACGATATCAGTTATAAGAAAAAGCGCAAGAAAAAACCGCCCAACGGGCGGTTTAGTCGTTTTGTTTTATTAAGCAATTTCGTAATTTTTTCCAAAAATCAATTTTACTTTTATCCTTTTCAAACTCTTATTTTTTACCGTTACTTCCATAAACATATAAATCACGAAGTTTTTTATAAGTATTAACTTTTGCAAATGCTTGCGGTGTTAAAATTGCTGTTATAAGGTGTGGCAGAACTCCCACACTAAATTGGAAGTTAATAATATTACCAACTTGAATATCTGATTTAATATATCCTAATTCTTTACGTCCTGGGCCAAATGCACGCAATTTACCGTTTTCATCATATACGGCAATAATTTGATGTCCGCTTATAATACGTTCTTTTCTACCGTCTTTACGGTCTTGCTCTGCACCGTTTAAATCAGCTATGCGTGCGGTGGTTAGAACAACATGTTTTAAGCCTGCCTCGGTCGCAAGTTTAGAAAAAACTTTTGCTTTTCCTGTGCATCCAGCAACAGCACGCGGAATCTTTTGCTTTATGATATCATCGGCCGATAAAGAAAAATGCCAATCTATGCCGCTAACATTATGTTGGCGCATATATTCTGCGCGATTATTGGGACCAGCCGCCCTATCAAATATAGCGTGCATTTTATCCAGTAAAGATTGAATTAACTCGTCTTGCCTCATAGTAGATATTATAGCATAAAAAAACTGCCCCGCAATAAGTGGGGCTGTAATTATTTTGTCTTTATTTTTAAATAGTTCATAATTTTTTGAATCATATTTTTAATTTTATTATTCTTCTTTGCATCATTAATCAGCATTTTTTCTTGTTTTATCTTTTCTATAAACGCCAGCTCTCCTTCAGCAGAATCATAATAATCAGAATGAGAATCAGAGTAATCATTATAAAACTCTTCATACTCTTCCCAACTTTGATTTGTTATTTCTTGTTCTTTCTTCTCTGCAATCTTGGCTAAAATTAACTGCTGAGCATAAGTTTTTTTATTTAAACTTTCCATATTTTACCCTTTTATCATTGCTAATCATCATGATACTTACACAAAACTACATTATTGTCAATAAATAATTCTGTCAACCAAACCCTATAAAAAAAGAAAAACCGCCCGATGGGCGGTTTTGTTTATCTAACCGATGCACTTTTTTCTGATATTTTACCGGAAATCAGCTTTTGAAATAGATTTGGACGGTCTTTTTTCAATATCTTATCAAGATTACTCTGCAAAGGTCCTAAGTGACTTTTTATAAAAGAACTCAATTGACGGTAAATTATTTTTTTAACATCTGGATCTTTGCTGTTTTTAAATGTTTCTGCAGTATTTGTCCATATGCCGGCAACGTCACCAAGATAAAGGTTTTTCATGGTCACAGGCTCGCCAGGTTTTGCACGAACCCACCCATATGAATTACGTCCAGAATTTTCAATATGTTCTAAAAATACATCTATTTCCTTGATATTCTTTTTGAAATCATCTCTGATAATTGGACCCGCATCTTGGAATTTTGCTATGATGTTGAAATATTTTATCGCATATGGATATATATCATCGGACATCGGTGGAATGGGACCCAATTTTTCCAAATCGGTCTTCAATTTTTCCAATCTATCTAATTCCTTTACTTTGCGTTTAGCTTTGTCAAATACACCCATTTAAATTCTCCTTTATCTTATAAATCTTTTTAATTTTATCACATAATTAAGTAAAAACAAAATAAAAAACACCCATCGGGTGGTTAATTCTACTTAAACATGGACAAATTCATTCCGTCACTTTCTGGCGTACCAAGGATATAGTCCTGATAATCCTCTGTGTATGTAAAAGCCCCCAAAAGCCCCGCGCCCATTCTAAATATATAAACAAAATTACTATCTTCTATCATAGTCTTGCTATCAATAGGTGTGCCATCATTATAAACATAATTCAGATTGGTTGTTACCTTTGCACCACTTTTTTGTTCTATTCTTTCTTGTGTGGCGGGGCATTTATATATCACGTAATTTTCTGCCATTAATTTATTAATATTATCTATTTCCTGGGAGCACTGTTCAGCGGTTTTTGTATTGTTTAAACATCTTGTGCTATTTGGCTCTTCCTTACATATTTCTGGTGGCGTCATACATTTTTCTACGGTTTCATTGTAGACTTTATGTCCAATTACTTCACAATCAGAAAAATCTGCTCCGAATGCCGCGACTGGCAAAATAGTCAGCAAAACAAAAAATAATCTTTTCATTAGTACTCCCCCATTAAAGAAAACATTTCAACTTCGGGGATTATACCACAAAAGCGTAAACAGGAAAAGAAAAAACGCCTGATTGTTCAGGCGGTTAAAATTCGGTTTTTATATCGAACTGGATTTATTCTGGCGACGACCTACTCTTCCGTGGCTTAAGCCAAAGTACCATCGGCGATACGGAGTTTCCCTGTCTGGTTCGGGATGGAACAGAGGGTGACTTCCGCTCTATAATCACCAGAATAAATCCAGCGAACAATCGTAAATTCTAATCAATCAACCTGCTTTGAACTTACTCTTCAAGCATACGTCTGACTTAATGAAAAGTCAAACAAAAAGATAAAAAGTCAATGGTTCAATTAGTACTGTTAAGCTAAATCCCTCACAGGACTTACACACACAGCCTATCAATGTCCTCGTCTAGAACTGAACTCATGGGGATATCTTATCTTGCGACCAGCTTCCCGCTTAGATGCTTTCAGCGGTTATCTGTTCCGAACATAGCTACCCTGCGGTGCCGCTGGCGCGACAACAGGTACACCAG
>CALXNF010000037.1 GCA_944389685.1 uncultured Alphaproteobacteria bacterium
GTTGGTGAAAACAAGCAAAACGAAGTTTGAACCTTACGTGTGGTGAGCCGCGACGATGGTTGCGACAAGCGAACAATCTGGTTGGGGCTGCCAAGATAAAACGACCCTTTCGGGTCGTTTTTTATTATGGCATTATACGCGTTGGACCACGGAATAAAAAAGTCGCCTCTCTTAAACTTGGTAACTCTAACAACTGCTTTATGAATCTGGCCGCACCCATTCCCCAACCTCCATGCGGTGGCATGCCATATCTAAAACAATCTAGATACCATTGTAGCCCTTCTTGATGAAGCCCCTTTTCTTTTAACTGTTCGCACAATTTTTCATAAGATTCTTCACGTTGAGCACAAGTCACTAATTCTACACCTTTATATATCAAGTCAGCAGAAACAGATATCGGTTGTCCGACCTCACCAATACCTTTTTTATGATAAAAAGGTCTGGCTTCCCAAGGAAACTCGGTAATATAAACGAACTGCGAACCTGTTGTTTTCTCAATGTAATCACCAATTGCCTTTTCTTCGGCAGTCGTTAAATCCGGTGCTTCGCTAACTTGCCCCAATTCTCTCAGAATCTTTTTCGCCTGATACATAGTGATTCTTGGTATCGGTTTCTTTAACTGAAAATCAGATATACCAAAATATTTTTTAATTTCAGATCCAACCGCTTTGCGAACGCTGGTTAACATATATGCAATAGTACGCTCCAACGTAGCCATAACCTCTTCAAAACTTTCTATGTACCCCATTTCAGCGTCTAATGATGTGAATTCCGTAGAATGACGCGTCGTGAACGATGGGTCTGCACGAAACGCAGGAGCAACTTCGAAGACTCTTTCCAACCCAGAAGCTATTGCCATCTGTTTAAACAATTGCGGAGATTGCGCAAGATAGGCTTTCTTACCAAAGTAATCTAAACTGAACAATTCTGCTTTTGATTCTGATGGCGTTGCCATTATCTTCGGCGTCTGAATTTCCAGGAACCCTTCTTTTAATAATGCTTCACGATAACCTGATGTTATCGCCGATAACGCCTTCATTATCGTCACCCCCTTGGCACGTCGCAACGTTAAAAAACGCCAATCTTGACATTTTTCAGCCGATACTTCGGCTCCTTTTTCTATAACCGGTATCGGCAGCGCTTCCGCAAAAGACAAAACCTTTATCGTAGAAACAGCAATCTCAACTCCTTGTTCAGTACAAGACGTTTGTTTCACTGTACCAGTAATTTCCAACACAGATTCCGTGGTTATAGTTTTCGCCTGTTCAAAAGCCCCACATGAACGTTCTATAACGCATTGCACGACACCTGTTATATCACGCAATACGATAAATATAACAGAACTTTGCACGCGCAACGTCTGTGCGTGACCTTTTATCTTTATTTCTTCGCCAATTTTACGTGGAATTTCGGCGATATGCGTTCTTATAATAGACATTTTTAACCTCCTTTGTGTCGTTTATTTGTTTCAAATAAGAACACAAGGACGTTTTACGCATATCTAATTAAATATACAAAAGATAAGCGGACAACGTGGTGCCACCTTGTTTTATGATACCATCGCTGATATCACCTTGCTAACTCTCGCAGATCGCCGACCTTGAAAGAGTCCTCTGCTATAACGGGCATACCCGGGAAGTTCTAATAAGCCCGACTACGTCGGCACCGTTCTTCTTCCGCCTCCCCATTGTTAGTGGATTATCGGCTTTATTATGTTTAATTATAGGTTACATAAATTATTTGTCAAGATTTAAAAGCGAGTCTTACATCAGTCCGAGAATTGCACAGCAGGCTCTGCCAAAACAAAAAATACTAAACTTCAGCTTTTGACTTAAAACTTACTTTTATGCCATAATAAGCTTTGAAAAACAAGGTATACAAAAATGCAAATAATACTTAAACATATGAATGCCGAGGAAGCGTGGCAATACATACTGCAAGCACATAAACGTTACCAATTAAAACTTAAAAAGTTTAATTATAGCCCTAATGGTTTCATACCAAACGATATCAGAATATATGAAATGTTTCAGATTACAGAACTGTCCGATGAACAAATTCAACATTATCATGACATCTTTATTAACGAAATACATAACCCAATGCTTTTAGCAAAACAAGACGAAAATATAAAAAATGCCCTCCCTAAGTTTCAACAAATAATCGAAAAACGCATAAAACCTTTGCTAAGTGCATGGAATGCAAAAATGCCAGAAACACTTACAATTTTATGCACATATGGATTTGGCGCTAGTTATGGCACAGGTAAAAATGCACGAATAACATTGAGGGTAAGTAACGCCAAAAGAAAGGACTTTGGCATATGCCAGCTAATGTTACACGAATTTGTTCACATTTTAATAGAAGAACAAATTATTCAAAAATATAAAGTACCCCAAGATTTGAAAGAACGTATTGTTGATATTATAGGATTTGAATTGTTTGATAAACCCGTTCAGCCAATGTTTGAAAAATCATTTGCAAATACTTATATAACACCAGAAACAATAAAAACAGACCTTGCCACGGCTGTTGCAAAAATGATGACAGACTATACAAAGATGCAATCACAACATGCAAAAGAAAAATAAATGCGATATAAACCTTTACCACATAAGTACATATTTTGACTTTGAAAAGCCCTTGTGATATTATTTTTATATGAATAAAAAAACAATATATATTTTCAGACATGGGCAAACTGATTATAATATGTCACGTCGTGTCATGGGCCAATTAGATATTCCATTAAACGAAACAGGTAGAACACAAGCTATTGAATTGGCTAACAAAATATCAGAAGAACCAATCCAAGCCATATATACTTCGCCCTTGTTGCGCGCCAAACAAACTGCACAAATCTTAGCCGATAAAATCGGCATACCAATTATCCCCGACAAACGCTTGATGGAACGAAACAACGGAAAACTACAGGGGCACATCGTACATGGCACAGACAATCCAGATGAATACCAAACAGATTATAATCAACTAGAATTGTTCTTACCGGCAGCACAATTAAATGA
>CALXNF010000038.1 GCA_944389685.1 uncultured Alphaproteobacteria bacterium
AACGCTTTGAATTGATATGATAGGAGTTGTCGTAAAATCGGTACCATATTAGCGCAATAAATCCATATGGCTGTCCCCCTTCATCCAATCATAGTTATCAACCATAATTTCATGATTTTCTGCTGTACCGAATTTTATAAATTTAGATATAGATTTTCGCAAACCGGTGCAATTTTTTTCAATCTGTGCATCCGTCAACATTGGGCGTCCCTTATCTCGACCAGACGGATCACCAATGCGCCCAGTTGCGCCCCCAACTAATAAAATAGGTTTATTTCCATATTTCTGAAACCAACGTATCAGCATCAAAGAAGCCAAATGCCCGACATGCAAAGAATCCCCTGTTGGATCAGTTCCCCAATAACCAACAATATGCCCAGAATTTAGTGCATCATCTAACCCCTCTAGGTTTGAGGATTGATTAATAAAACCTCTTGCTTCTAATTCATTTAATAATTCACTTTTCATAAACCCGTCCTTTTAGGTTTATATTATCAGAATAATATCTGATATTCCACAGTCTTTGAATAAAAAACCGCACCTTATAAAAGCGCGGTTTTTTACTTTATTATTTGGTTCAAAACTTATTGCAACATTTTTGCAACTTCGTCTGCCAAATTATCTTCGCGCTTTTGGATACCTTCCCCCAAAACGAAGTAAGCGAAACCAGCTAATTTACCACCAGCTTCTTCTACAACTTGTTTTACCGTCTTGGACGGGTCCATAACGAATGGTTGTTCTTCCAAAACGCTTTCAGCATAATATTTATTAATACGACCCTGAACCATTTTTTCAACAACCTGTTCTGGTTTACCAGCCGTTGCCCCAGATTCAATGAATACTTTCTTTTCACGTTCTACGGCAACTGGGTCAACATCAGCAATTGTCATATATTCTGGTTTATTAGCGGCAATATGCATAGCTACTTTATTACCGATTTCATCAATTTTGTCAGATTCACCGTTTATCGCGACAACCACACCAATCTGTCCCATTCCCGGCACCAATGCATTGTGAATATATGAATAAATATGATCACCAGAAACTTTAGCAATACGACGTAAATTCATATTTTCACCGATTGTAGAAATCGTAGCGGCAATATCATCTTTCACTGCTTCCATTGTTGCATCAAAGTCACCTTTCAATTCGGCTGCTTTAGCGGCAATGTCTGCTACTAATTTCTGGAACTTATCATTTTTAGCAACGAAATCTGTTTCAGCGTTAACTTCAACAACACAACCCATATCATCACATTTAACAACGGTTACCAAACCAGATGCAGCAACACGCCCCGCTTTTGACGCAGCTTTAACGATACCTTTCTGACGTAACCAATCTGCCGCAGCTTCGATGTCACCATTGTTTTCAACCAAAGCTTTTTTACAATCCATCATTCCTGCGGATGTTTTCTCACGTAATTCTTGAATCAATTTAGCGGTTACTTCTGCCATTGTGTTTCTCCCATAATTTATTTTTTATCTGATTGTATACATGCACCGTGGATACTCGATGCATGTACACAGATTCTTAAAAAGCGAACAATTATTTATCCGCCTTTTCAGCTTTTTCCATCATTTTACCACGACGTTCTGCGCGAGCTTCGGAAGTTTTTGATTTCTGACGCGCTTCTTTATCTTTGATATCAGCTTCAAAATCTTCTGCGGCATCATTCATATCAGATTCTACTTTCTTACCAGCTGCCCCACCCAAACGTTTTTCAATACCAGACAAAATAGCGTCTACAAATAAGTCACAATATAATTGTGTTGCACGCGCAGCGTCATCGTTACCTGGGACAGGATAATCAACTAATTCTGGGTTTGCATTCGTATCACAAATTGCAATTGTCGGAATGTCTAAGATTTTTGCTTCACGAACCGCATTAATTTCACGAGGTACGTCAATAACGACCATAGCCTGTGGCGTCCCATGCATTTCTAAAATACCGCCAAAGATTTCACGTAATTTTTCAACTTCTTTGGTCATTACCCCGACTTCTTTCTTGGTCAGACCCAACTTATCAGCGTTTTCAATATCTGCTTCCATTTTCTTCAAACGACGAATGGACTGAGAAACCGTTGTCCAGTTAGTTAACATACCACCCAACCAACGATTATTTACATAGAACTGCCCGCAACGTTCCGCAGCGTCTTTAACGATATCTTTTGCTTGATGCTTTGTCGCGACAAACAATATCTTGCCACCAGCGGCAGCAATTGCTTCCAAAGCAACCAAAGAACGGTGCAACAAAGGTGCAGTTTTGTTCAAATTAATAATATGAATTTTATCTTTAACGCCATAAACATATGGGGTCATTAACGGATTCCAGCGACGTGTATGATGGCCGAAATGTACACCAGCTTCCATAAGCTGTTTCATTGTAAATGTTGGCAATGCCATTGTAATATCCTTTTTTCTGTTATTATCCTCATCGTCGGTAAAAGACCAATTTTTTAATTTGGACAGAAATTTCAACCGAACGACTGTGTTCTTCACGTAAAACGTGTAGCATGATAATAGAATAATCTTACATAAAAATCAAGTAAAAATTGACGTTTATCAAATATAAAGAAACAAGAAAAATTAATTGATAAAAAATTTAATTATTAACTTGTAAAAAGATAGTTTCACCACTAATATGATTACATCAAATAAACGAGGGTTTTATCATGCAAAACAAAAAAAGAAAAGAACTTTTTAAACGTCCCGCGAAGAAACATAACTCTCGAAAAAAACTATTATTTTGGCTTAGCACTTTATTTATTATTATTGTCGGGGCAATAATCGTTTGGCGAACATTTACATATAATGAAAACATTACCCAAATAACAACTAATATCACAATACCAAGCCCCAGTAATTTTACTGATAATAATAATATGGTGTTTTCAGAACAGTCTGATATTCCCGATGTAAATAATAATCGTGAAATAACTATGCCTGCTAATATTACTATTTCTTTTGGTATCGATGCAGGTTCGTACGCTCCGGCACTAAAACCTAATCTAACAGCAGAAGATTTGTCAAACGAGATAAAAATCACGCCTTTTGTAAAAGGGAAATGGCAATCCCCAAATAATGACGTCCTTATTTTTACACCCGCCCAACAATGGCCCGCTAATACAAAATTCACCGTAAAAATGGATTCAAACTTATTTAACGAAGACGTAAAAATAGACAATAACAGACTTTCTTTCACAACGCCCCCAATTACGGCAACAGTAGATAACTTTAATTTATACCCTGCACCAGCCGCCCCACAATCTGTTATAGGAGTCGCCGTAATATCATTTGATTATGAAATTGATACCACAGATTTTAACAAAAAACTTTCACTTAAATTAGACGATAGAAAGTTAAATTTTAGCGTAAAATTCGACAGATATCATAGAACTGCATTTATAATTTCTGACCCCATAAAAGTTACAGAGAGCCCGCAGATAATACGTCTAAAATTAAACCGAGTTCCCGCATTTAACGGCGATTCAAAGACTAAAAAAATTACTGCAAGCTTAACAATTGATTCTGTTGATAACATATTCAAAATATCGTCCATTGAAACAATCGTTGCTGATGATGGGGACGGCAATGCACAACAGTTAATCCTTTTAAACACTACTTCTGCAGCAAAAAATGAAAAAGATTTAAGTCAATATATAACAGCCTATTTATTACCGACTTTTATTGACGACGAAGAGAAAGAAAGCGATACCGTCCATTTATGGAAACAAGATGAAATAACAGATAAAACATTATCGGAATCTAAAAAACTAACCTTAAACCCAATGAATTTTAATTCGCCAAATGGTGTATACCAATACGCTTTTTCTTATGACGTACAAAACGAGAAACCGCAATATATATATATAAATTTAAAACCCGGTGCAGAATCTAAAAACGGTTTTCTTATGAACAACGGGGCAAGCACAATATTAAAAGTCCCCTATCCAGAAAAGACAGTAACAATCGCGGGGGCTGGTGCCATATTATCTTTAGCGGGCGAACAAAAATTAGGAATAGTTGCCAAAGGTGGCGTAGATACAGCCTATATAAACTTATATAAAGTAAAATCAGAAGAAATAAATCACTTAATTTCACAAACATACAACGTATTTGCAAAAAATATGGAATTTAAATCTTGGTCTTTTGGCGTATATGATATGTCAGTTATTTTTCAAAAAAAGATATCTTTTGCTAATTCCAGCATAAAAAAGCCAAATTATGCCTCTATAGACCTTGGCAGCTATTTGGACAGAACATACGACGATAATACAGGCATATTTATAATTCAGGCTGGTACGACTGCCAACGAAGCCGAATATAACGATAAAAGGTTGATACTATTAACCGACCTTGGCATCATACGAAAAGTAAATCTTGACGGGACGTCTTCAATATTTGTTTCGCATCTTTCAGACGGGACTCCTGCAGCTAGCGTAGAAATTTCTGTACTGGGGCGTAACGGCAACGCAATATGGGCGGGGCAAACCGATGAAACAGGGGCAGTAAACATACCGAACTTACCGTGGTCAGAATATAAAAACGCTAAAGAACCCGTTGCAATCGTGGCACGACAAAACAATGACGTGTCTTTTATTCCATATAACGCATATAACCAACAGGTAGAATATTCAAAATTTGATATAGATGGAATATATTCTTATTCTTCATCACCTTTGAACGCTTTCATTTTTTCTGATCGCGGCATATACCGCCCTGATGAAAAATTAATACTGGGGGGAATTGTAAAAAATAAATCTTTTAAATCCTTAGCTGGAATTCCTGTAAAACTGCAAATTATAGATTCTAGGGGTAGACACGTATTAGAAAAAAACTTCTCGTTAACTGCTGATGGGATGTTTGATATAGAATACACAATTCCCTCAGATGCAAATTTAGGTAATTGGACGGCATACTTATATTCTTTAAATTCTAACGATAAATTAAAAGATATGCTAGGAAGCGCAAACTTTGATGTACAAGAATTCGTTCCAGATACATTAAAAATTCAAGCAAACATACTGGGGGGATCCAAAAGTGGTTGGATTTCACCTAATAATATAAAAGCCCAGATATCTTTACGAAACTTGTTCGGTACCCCTGCTTCAAATCGTAAAATATCTACAACGGCCAAATTAACACCAATTGAATATACATTTGATGATTTCATTAATTATACTTTTACGCCGAATTTCATTTCCGATACAGGTTTATCAATAAATACCGCCCGCCGTTCACAAACTTATTCCATAGACATTCCTGATGTAAAAACAGATGAAAATGGTATCGCCAATATAAATGTTGAAATTAATAAAAATATTCCATCTGGTACATACTTATTGACAATGAACGTTCGTGGATTTGAAGCAAATTCTGGTAAAAGCGTTCAAACCAATATTACCACCAGAATATCTGATGCAAAATACCTAGTCGGATGGCGTGCCTCTGCGGATTTAAAATATATAAATAAAAACTCAACCAGAAAAATAAATCTGATTTCAATTGACCACACAGCAACCCCTATTACCACCGAAGGTTTAAAACTACGTATAATTAAAAGAGAAAATCAAACTAGTTTAGTAAAAGACTATAATAATTATTATAAATATCAGACAATATATAACGATAAAATAATATCTGAAAAGAATTTAACCATCCCCGCAACCGGTAAAGAGATAAGCTTAGACACGGATACCAGTGGAACTTATTTCATGCAAGTTCTGGACGCTGCAGATAAGATATTGGTAAACGCCGAATATTATATTGCCGGTGACACGAATACTTCAATGAATGTGGACACGCCCGCAGAAATGGAAATCAAACTAGATAAAGCAGAATATAAACCAGGTGACGAAATCAGCATAAATATAAAAAGTCCATATACTGGTACCGGCCTAATAACAATTGAAAGAGACAAAGTATACGCATATAAATGGTTTAAAACAGAAAAAGCTTCATCGATTCAAAAGATAACGATTCCAGATAATTTTGAAGGGACAGGATATATAAATGTATCTTTTGTTCGCGATATAAACAGCAAAGATATTTTTACGTCACCTTACGCTTATGCAATAGCACCTTTTTCTGCAGATATATCCAAACACAAAATAGATATAAAATTAAATACCCCAAAAATCATAGACAAGCACCAGCTGACAATACAATATACAACAAACAAAAATGCTCGCGTTATGATATTTGCCGTAAACGAAGGGGTATTACAAGTTGCGAGATACAAACTACCCCAACCTTTATCATATTTTTTCCAAAAATCGGCGCTACAAGTAAGTACTTATCAAATACTTTCATTATTACTACCAGAATATAAAATTCTCCAAGAATATGCAAAAACAGGCGGTGGCGATTATGGCAGTGATACGGAAGAAAATCAGATACGAACAAACCCTTTTAGCACAAAAAATTTACCTCCAGTTGCGTTTTATTCCGGAATAATCGATGCAAAGGCGAATGAAACGGGCAAGATCGTATTTGATATTCCTGATTATTTTAACGGTTCCCTTCAAGTATATGCTGTTGCCACGAACACTGATTCGATCGGTTCTGGGAACACCGAAGTTCTTGTACAATCACCCGTAGTAATTTCAACGTCTACACCGGTAGCGGTGGCACCAGGTGACACATTCAAAATAAATTCTGTTGTTACGAATATGATGACTACAAGTAAAGCCAACGTAAAAATTAGCGCATCTTCAAATGGTGGAGTAAAAATAGAATCTCCTGCCACCCAGACACAAGCTATTTCAGGAGGAAAAGAACAACTTTTCACATTTGACGCAAAAGCAACCAACGACTTAGGTAATGCAGATATCAATATAGTGGTTAACTTATCAAGTGATAACAATGAAAAAAGTGCGAAAAAAACAAATCAAAGTAAAATATCTGTCCGCCCAGCATCTGCATATATTACCGATATAAGGTTGGATAACATTACATCTAAACATACAAAAATATCTGATTTTAAAAAGGACATGTATCCAGAATATTTAACGCAAAAACTTTACATATCAAAAGGCGCATCTGCTCTTATCATGCCGTTATTTAAATATTTATCAGCATACGAATATCCCTGCACAGAACAAATCGTATCACAAGCAGTTCCATATGTAATTATGCCGAATGACGCCCTATTAGGAACAGAATATGAAAAATCATCTAAAAAAATAGAAAATGTCTTAAATCAATTAAAAAATCGGCAAAACGATGACGGTTCTTTTTCCTTATGGTCTGGCAATTCAAATGATCGCAACAACGAATATGATATTGAAGCGGCAAATTTAACTGCATACGTAGTCCAATTTCTAACAATGGCTCAAAATGAAGGTTTTGTAATACCGAAAGAAATGCTATCTAGGGGGATAGATTTCCTGCGTACTTTTGCAAGCGGTAATATAATAAATGAAGAATACGCAAAAGCTGTCGCCTATTCAATATACGTAATTTCTGAAAACGGTTACGTGACAACAAGTTATATAGATGCATTTTCTCAATATGCTAATGCCAATATAAAAAATTGGGAAAAAACTTTAATGGGGGTTTATATTGCGACTGCTTATAAACTTATGAAACAAGAAGACTTAGCAAACGATATGATAAATAAATATACGCCATCGAATAATAGCCGGTTTGAATATAAAGACTTATTTGATAATAGCGTTGCAAATGATGCTATGTATTATTACTTAAGTAAAAAATATTTTTCTCAGAATGATGTCTTAACATCTAAGCAAATCAATGCTTATTTACAAGCCGGAAATTACAGTTCTTATACCTCGGCACTGGCAATTATGGCTTTATCTGGTGCAAGTTCACAATCTTCGGACGAACTGCCATATATTGAAATTATTACTAATGAAGATACAAAACTAACGATCCAAAAATATGAAAGCGAAATTATTGTAGATATTCCTAAAAATACTACAGAGCTAAGCATTATCTGCAATGAATGTGATAAAAAAGCACCTTTATATTACACGCTGTTGCAACAAGGGTATCCGACCACCACGAAAGAAGCATCTAATGGCATTGAAATTACCCGAGAATATTATAACGTCGACGGTGAAAAAGTCACATCTGGCAATATAGGGGACATAATAACAGTAAAAATATTTGCACGTACACGTAATAAAGTAGATGTTGCTGGAAACGTAGTAATAACTGATTTATTACCAGGTGGTTTTATACCAGACACAGAATCTGTAAAAGGTGCATCAGAATTTATAGAAGTCCGAGACGATAGGGTTCTAATTTTCACACCTTTAACAAGAGAAGGTCAACAATTTACTTACACCGCCCAATTGGGAACAATAGGAGAATTTAAAATACCTGCAATAACAGCCACCTCAATGTACAACCCTCAAATAAATGCGACGGGCACAACAGGTACATTCAAAGTATCAAATGAAACGTTGGTTAAGTAATAATAATCGAATTTATAAAAATTTGATGGGGCACTTACAGCGCCATAGTTTTTTATATTATACATTATTAGGTCTGATTTTAATTTATATAATAGTAAAAATATTTTTCACCCCGCCTTTATTAAAAGATACTCAATTTGGGAACGCGTATTTTGATCGAAACGGAGAACTGCTTAGGATAACGCTTTCCGCAGATGATAAATATAGATTATATACCCCTTTGTCTGAAATAAACCGCTCCGTGCAACAAGCGACTATATTATACGAAGATAAATATTTTAAATACCATTTTGGTGTTAACCCTGTATCTTTATTAAAAGCAGCTTTAAATTATTTTTCAACAGGAGCCCATAAAATTGGTGCCTCAACAATAACGATGCAAGTTGCTCGCATAAAATACGACCTAAACACAAAAACAATTAAAGGCAAGTTAAAACAAATAGCTACTGCGATTTATATTGACTTATTTTATTCTAAAAACGAAATTTTAGAAGCATATTTAAACCTAGCACCATATGGTGGAAACATAGAAAGTATTGGTGCTGCATCTTTAATATATTTTAATAAGTCTGCATCTGATTTAACCAAAATAGAATCCATAACATTAGCTACAATTCCACAAAATCCCATAAAACGTGGTCTAAACACAGAAGTCGGATTAACCAATATAATGAAAATGAGAACAGATTTAGTCCGCAGATGGGTTAACCAATACCCACAAGACAAAGATTTACTATCTTTAACAGAAATGCCTTTAAACGTACGTACTACTAAAGACTTGCCATTTTATACCCCACATTTCATTAATTATATTTCAACAGATGACGTGAAGTACTGGCAAACATTCGGTGCACATAATACATACATAAAAACAACCATTGACCTAAAGCTACAAACCAGTCTGGAAAAAACTTTACGAAACGAGATAGCTAAAAGACGCGCTATTGGTATTACCAATGCCGCTGCTGTATTAATAAATTATAAAACGATGGATATATTAACATATATCGGGTCTGCTGATTATTTTGATAAAACGATTTACGGTGAAAACGATGGAGTCCGGGCAAAACGAAGTCCTGGGTCCACATTAAAACCATTAATTTATACAACTGCTGTAGAAATGGGATTAATACATTCTATGAGCCTTTTAAAAGATTCAAAAATAAGTTTTGGCGTTTATGCACCAGAAAATGCGGATAATGAATTTTATGGTCCGGTATTAGCTCGTGACGCATTAACGCATTCCAGAAATATTCCCGCAATAAATTTATTAAAAAAGATCGGTACGAAAAATTTTTATAAAATATTATCAGAATCCGGTGTAAAAGACTTAAAAGCTCCGGAACACTATGGTATTTCGATTGCATTGGGTGGTGCGGAAGTTTCGATGTCAGAATTAGCCGAAATTTACGCAATGATGGCAAATCTTGGCATGAAATACGATTTAAGAAAGTTTATGAATGCGCACAAAAATTTAGGCACGCAAATTTTAAGCCCAGAAGCATTTTTCATTGTATTAGATATGTTATCAAGACAATCCATTCCGACGAAGAAAATCCCTTTTACAAAATCACAACAAGCCAATTTACGACATTATTGGAAAACGGGTACTTCATCATCTTTCCGAGATGCATGGACGGCTGGTATTTTTGGAGATTTCGTTTTAATCGTCTGGGTCGGTAATTTTGATGGAACACCTAACAATTCTTTCAGTGGCGCCAAGGTAGCCGCACCAATATATTTTTCATTAGCTGAAACGGTTCAAAAATACTATGCGACAAAAGGAATAAAAATAAAAAACAATAATTTCTTACGAAATGATTTAAATATATCTAAAATTGAAATGTGTGAAAGTGTTGGGGGGCTGGCGGGGAAATACTGTCCCAAAAGTACTTACGCTTACTTTATTCCTGGGAAATCCCCCATAGAAACATCGTCCATTTATCGCGCCATACCAATAGATAATACAACAGGTTTACGTGCCTGCACCCAAGATCCCAATAACACCCACATGGAAGTTTATGAATTTTGGGACGCAGAATATTTAGACATGTTTAAGCGTGCAGGAATACAAAGACATACCCCGCCACCATTTATGCCTGGGTGTAATTTAGAAGTAATTACAGAAACGCGCTATAACCCGATAATTTTATCACCGATAAATGAAACTCGCGTTGTGATAACAACCGAAAAAGATTCAGAACTTATTGCTTTTAAAGCAGTATCTGATATGCCAGAAGCAAAAATCTTTTGGTTTCTAGACGATAAACTTATCGGCACAAATCAATCTGGTCAAATTTTAAATTATGAAGTAAATATTGGGGAACACCTCGTTAGAATCGTTGACGAAATGGGGAAAGGAGCCCAAGTAAAATTTAGCGTTATAAAGTAAAAACCAGAACGAATTACCGCACGTCACAATAAAAATTTATTAATATAATTAAAAGAAATCCCCAATATTAAATTACTACCATAATCTTCGGCCCCCCTAGCTTTTGCTAACCTGTATTGCACATAAGGTCCCATAGTAAAGCTGCCCCATAAATTTGTGTCCAAACGGATAACCGCACTTAAATCTCTTTCCAAATCCGTTGATATATATCTAGAATATGAAAAATATTCACGGTAATAACCATCTGCAAATAAAATTACCCCGTCCCTAATTAAATATTCCATACGCCACCCTAATTCAGCCCCGAACTTACTATTCTGTTGATGCGCATATGTAAAATCATATTCGTGAACCCCTGTCAAATATAAACTTTTTAAAATATCATGATCAAATAAAGAAAGCCCTACACTAGAACGAACTATATTCTGCCTAGGAGAATCATCGCTATCAACGAATTGGGTTTCATACCCTGCCCTTACCGTTGGACCAAATTTCAAACCAGAAAAATCCCAGCACGCATATGAAACATCACTAGAATATAAAATTTTATCAGCGTTTTCATCGGTTGTCGCAGGTTCGTTAAACGGTTTCAAAGTTGTTCTGCCGTACTCCATAAATAAGCTGTTATCCCACTTAAATCTATTTTCTGTAAATTCAAGTATAGTATCAAATACGCCTTTTATATAATCCTGGCCTGTTGCATTCAAAGCAGACACCGGCGAATCCTGATATTCTTCGGTATTCCTTACCTGAGTTTTTGTCCAATCCAACCCTATTCTTCTAACAGATAAACTTAAAGAGGTATCGTCCTTAGAGACACCGAACAAAGGTTGGGCTTCTTCCTCTGTTTCTTCTTCTGATGGACACACGCATTTTTCTTCCGCGACTGCAGCAGTAATCGGAAGCAAAAAGCACAATGAAAAAAGTACCAATTTTCTTAAAATATACATAACGAAAGGTAAAAATTATTATTTATTTTATTATATGCAAAACCCCATTCTGATCGGCGTACCGCCAACCAGCCTCACGTATCGCAATCGTAAAATCTGCTCTGCGCGCCATAGGTATTTCCAATGTTACCTGATTCCCATTAATATATTTGGTCATAAGGTCTATGTTTTCGTTAGTTGCAATCTGCTTTAACTCCATCCAACCGGCAAGTTTATCGGTCATTGCAACTTGGACAACACATTTGTCACCGGATACGCCATCTGTAAGCCAATTTTGTATGTTATTATCGGTCATCCATGTTTTCACTGCTTCACGATCTATCGTCATGGAAATGTTAGCCGAATACGTAGTATCCGATTGCTGTTCACTATCAATGCTAGATGAAGCAATCAAATTAGTCAGTTCTGCAGCAGAAGCATTTTTTATACCTTCTTCTAATAAATCTGGTATAGAATATTGCCCAAGAACGTCTAATAGAATCTGCCGACGAGCTTCATCAAAAGCTATATCTTTCGCAGCCGCTGCTGTATCACTGGTGACGTTCACGTTCGCAACCCCTGATAAAGCCGCCCCCCAAGCACCGCCAAACACGCAGGTACAAACGACTCCTATCAAAAAACTTTTAAACCTAAGCATTTTTTAATTAAAACTTTGCGTTAATACCTACACGAATTCCCATAGACTTATAGAAAGATTCTATTTCACCGGCGGTTGAACATACCCAGCCAGAACATTCACTTTCCAAATTTTTAATATTTATTGCGATCGGATTACCTGTTTCTGGGTCTAACATCGCTGCCTCGCTATCATAACCCGTACCATAATCAATTCCGTCTATTACCCCACCAGATAATATATTATTATACAAAGTAGTATAATACGAGCCATTTAAGTAAGTTTTTGCATCAGCACCGCTTACAGAATAGTAATCATATGTTAAACCGATTGACAATGCAACAGAATCTGATATTGCAGTGGTCCAATTTGCCCCCAAACCAAAGTGCATTGCACCAAACATTCCTGCTTCGTCTTCTACACTTTTAGGATGCGCCCAATCAAATCTGTACGGTTGATCACCAACAGCTTTATATCCTGGCAATCCCAATTCAATTCGACCGTTAACAGCATTATTTTGATTTATAACATAATCTAAATCCAACGCCAAATAAGGTCCCGCCCAAGTAGCATCATAAGAATGGCTTACACCAGGCTGATAATAATAATACGTACTGCCGGTGTTTATACTTGTTGCCCCCCCAGGAATTTCCATTGGCGCATTAATATCATCACGCCATATTATTTGCTGTTTATCACTTCCTATATTAACGATTATAGCTGGGTCACACTGAATTTCACCGTTCACCTCAAAACAAGCAGTCGTATCAACGGAAAGCCCATAATTATTTTCTGTTTCCAACTTATATTTTAAATACCGATACCCAACCGAAGGTGTAACTGTTACATTTCCCCATTTAAAGAAGTCAGTCAAACCGAACCCTACATTAAACCCAAGCATGTTTCCGCCTTGGCTGGTACCAATTGATATTGCATGACCAATTTGCTGACCTATTTCAGAATTATCATCTGCATTTATCCATGTTGTGACCAAGAACCCACCATTAGTAACGTCATCATCATACATTACGGATTCTCCCCACTGCATACCATATTTTACACCTGCATCAATTTGCATAGTTGTATTACCGGCATTAAAATAATAGCCCCCTTTAACATCAAGAACATTCCAAGCGACATTGTCATAACTTAAAATACTGCCAGATTGGTTCATTTCCATCTGCCATTGACCGTTTTCATGAATTATCCCTGCGTCTAGCCAAAAACCTGTTTTTTTGGGTGTTGTACTTGAAGTCTCTTTAGAATTAGTAGAATTATTTGCCCTAGTTCTTTGAGAGGTAGTCGATGCAGAGTTCATATTTGTGTTATAACGCGATGCATAAGACGGGTTAGAATAATAATTATTATATTGACTTGCGTAACCAGTCTGTCTTTGAGCATAAGATTGAGTATTATAACGCACCTGTGGCGACTGGTATGTATTACCAGTATAATAAGTTCCCGCAGCATTTGCCGCAACCGGCACCATAACTAATAAAGAACACTTAAACAAAAAATTTGATAGACTTTTCATTCTTAACACCCCTACATTATTAATTATCACGTATATTGTATCACAAAAAGGTTGAAAATAAAAACGCTTCTTGTAAAAATAGATAAAGAAAAAATGCCGATAGATTTATATTGGTAAAAAATTTGTATATCTAACGCGGATATGGCGAAACTGGTAGACGCGCAGCACTAAGGATGCTGTGGATAAAATCCTTGGGGGTTCAAGTCCCCCTATCCGCACCAAAAACCGTTTAAATATTTATTTAAAAGTACTTGCTCGAGTTTTCAAAAATCTGCTAACATTGTGTATATATAAAAGGATGAAAGGACTCAAACTACTTTTTACTAGTTGTTTGATATTGTCAGCAGCATGCGCATTTCCGGCATTTGCTGATGATTCGTCAGATGTTGCCCGTGCGGCGACACGGCGCAGCTCGTCCACAACAGTTACACGTCAGCAAACAGAAAACACCGATCATACTCAAACGACAAACTCTTCTGGTATAAGCCGTTCAATCACACCATCTTCAACAAATTCTTTGAATGTTAAAGAAAGAAGCACAACAACACGGTCTAATAATACTATTGTAAGGAGCAATGAAACTCGCACGCAATCTGACGCAACCCAGCAGTCAGTATCGGCACGAGCGACATCAAACGTGACCCAAAGAACGCCTACAAATAATTCGCCTACATCTGTATCAACTGCATCAAGAACAGCAATTAGCAGAACTGCTACCAACACAATTCCTAGAACAGAAACTGCATCTTCTCGAAATACAGGTATTCAAACCAATAGCTCACGAAGTGCCGTAACAACAATATCCAGAAACAATATTTTAAATAAATCAACGGGGCCGGTTCCAAATACGTCTCGTGCAGCAAGTATTAACGCCAGTTCTTCAAGGATATCAAGGGCAGGAACTTTAAGTGCAGAAGAAATAATAAGTCGCGATTCTACCCAATGCCGTGAAGTTTATTATAGTTGTATGGATGAATTTTGTGCGAACAAAGACAGCCAATTAAAGCGTTGCGCCTGTTCTTCACGCGTTAACGAATTTGATTCAATAAAAGAACAGCTTTCTTTGGTAGAAGATAAACTTTTAGATTTCAACCAACGTTTGCTTACGGTGAATATGGATAAAGAAGATGCCGAAGCTATTTTTCAAGCAACTGAAGGGGAACTTGCGTTTCAGCAAGAAGATTCATCGACATCGAAAAAATTATTAGATGAAATTTCTCAAAAGCTAAATGACACATTTGATACAAGTAGTTTTGACGCAAATTTAGCACCTATATCATTATCATTAAACGTAGACGCAGCATTTGACAGTGTTGATTCTTTAGCAGGTTCATCAACGACCGCAAAGACAGGTACAGCTTTATATAGTGCGGCTCTTCCAATATGTAGGGAAATGGCATTAGAGGTTTGTAGTCAAGAAGAACTGGATATAATAGAAAGCGGCTATCAAATGGCAATCGAACAAGACTGCAATACCGTAGCTAAAGCATACCAAACGCAACAAGATCTGGCGCGGGAAAAAATTCGTGAAGGCAGCGCCCTTTTGGATATATCTCGTTTAGATATATACCAACAACGAAATTCTGATGACATATTGACTTGCAAAAAGAAGATGTTAGATTTATTAACAAATACGTCTGTATGTGGAACTGATTTGCAAAAATGTCTGGACATAAGCGGACAATATATAGACCCTTCAACCGGCGAGGCAATTCTTACGGCAAACCTTGTTAATCTTAGTAGCTTAATCACAAGACCTAGCGAAAACCAGACTTGGACAAATGCCCCAGGGAATGATAAATTCGTTAAATACTTAAATTCTAAAAAAATGTTTCTTGAATCTGCGACTGAAAATTGCCAAGACATCGCAGATTATGTATGGGATCAATTTATAGAAGATGCTTTGGCTCAAATAAAACTCGCCCAAGAAAGTAAACTTGAAGAAGTGCGTCAAGGCTGCACAACCCTTACGACCCAATGTCTTTCAGATGCGGCAGAATCTA
>CALXNF010000039.1 GCA_944389685.1 uncultured Alphaproteobacteria bacterium
CGACAGTCATTCCAAGTCCCGTCATTTGATGAATATTTGCAATTTCGCAAGTTAAATTATGGCGAAGCCGCGGGGAAAAAGCCCCTGCTTCTGCCGACGCAACACTTGCAGCCGTTGGATCCGCCAACGCAGTTGCTACAACACATTTGGCAAATTCGTCGTTACCTGCAACCGCCCGATTTAGCGACAAACCAACATTAAAAACCGGTTCTATAATAACACTTGTAATCAACCTTGGCAGTGGTACCAACAATAATGCAGCAACAAAACTTAATTTTATAAACTTTGTACTAAAATCACTGACAATCGACCAAGGTTCTTCTATTTTTGCGTTTATGAAACCAGAAAACAGTTTCCATGCAAACCATAAAGCCATTAATCCCGCAGAAAAAGGTAAAATAACGCTTCCTATTGCATTATATGCCCTGGGCAACAATCCAGACATAGTTGAAATTATATCGTGGAACATCTGACATGACCAACAACTACTAAAAAAATTCAATGCGTCAGCCATGTTAACTGGTGCTGCCGTTCTATATATAGAAAAACCCGCAATGACCCCGACCCCTGCAATAGTGCCTATGACAAAAGGAACTGCCGCCCCAGCAGAGAATGGCAGAAAAGATAAAAAAACAACCCAAAATTTTTTTAGCTTATTCATCGTTTTAAGTATATCATATTTTGCACTAAATATGATATAATTGAAAAGATAAAATAATAATAGAGAGAATGATTTTTTTTAAAAGGGTATTTTCTTGTTTTACTTCGCGAATTTTTTCCGCATTATTTTTTATAGCCATATCTCTTATTCCCTTTAGTGCGAATGCTGCAGATTACGCCATTGTTGATGCGTTAAATTTGGCCCCAATCATACCAACGATTTTAGACGCCCTAATGGCAATTGCGACAGGTGGTTATGAGTTTTTTGTGGGGCATGGCGACGGTATAATTTATATTTTAGTTTGGGGTTTTCTTGCCATATCAATGGCTTTGTATCTATTGAAAATGTATTTTCCTAAGATTTGGTTGTCATTCTTCGGTTTTTCTGGTGGCGGGGAAATGGCAGATGGGGTCGAAGGAATGAAAATTGCAACCGACATTCTAAAACCTGCCATCAGGGCGATTATAGCTGCAACAGTTTTATTACAATTAAAACCCGTTTTTTTAACGGAATGGTTAATAAACCCATTTCTTCAGTTTGGGGCTATTTACACACACAGCATAACAGAAACAATAAATGAAACAGGCGTTAACGCCCCAAAAATAGAATGCCCGCCTTCTATAATAGATCAAGGTTGGATAACTCAAGAAAGTTGTGAATTTTTGGTTCAACCAGTATCAGATATATCTCATGCGAATAATCAAATTATAAAAAAGGGTTTTGATTTTATAAACAGTGGCCTAAAAGGTTTAATAACATTAGTTCCACACGGTGGAGAAGATTTCCTTAATCTTATTACCGGGATATTACTAGTATTTACTTTCGTTTCAAGTAATTTATTTATGGCTCTTTTAATAATCCAAGCGATATTTAATTTTGGTATGGCCTTGGTGTTATATCCTTTTCAAGTGTTAACTTATGTAGTAAAACCAAATGAAAAATGGTTGGATGTATGGCCGGCTTTTGGTGGCATAACAAAGTCTTTACAAAAAATCGTTGTTACCATGATAGCATGTGCATTCATATTATGTGTTAATATCGCGATAATAAAATCTTTATTCCAGTGGAATTCGTCTATTTTCGTTGTTGCGGCAGGTGGCAGTGCAACTTCTAACGTTCCAACCATAGCTAATACATCACTTGGGTTTGGGCAACATTCAATTTTCTGGTTATCGGCAATTCTTACTTTCTATTTAATGTTCCGCATATTTAATTTAACGCGCGAAAAACTTGATGCATACGTCGGCAAAGGGGCAGACAAACTATACAATCAAGTAAAAAGTGACTCTAAAGTCCTTGTTAATCGCGCAAAAAACTTTGGTTCCGCAATTGGCACAGCAATCGGATGGATTAAAAAGAAATGAACGGATTTATGAACTCTTTAATTGATGATTCAGTTCAGTGCTTAGGCTGTCCGGTCTTTGACCGTTTGTTTCAAATAGTTTCAAATGCCGCCGCTGCAGTATATGATCAATTCGCAATCTTTTGCGTAATTGTATTTTGCATACTTTTTGCGTTCTATGTCGTCAATGCCGTTTGGAAAAATATGGAAGACAACATATCTGACCCATTTTTCCAAAAATCTATGAAACCAGTTTTCATAAATTCCTTGGTCGCATTAGCGTTATTAAGTATGGGAGCCACTTTGCCGCGTTTCATAACGAGTATAACTTTTGAACCCGTTGCTGACATTACTTTGATTTATACCCAAAGTATGCTTAAAACAGACAATAACATAGTAAATGAAAAAGTCACATATCAACCAGAAGCAATCTCGGACGACGGTTTTTATCGTCCACAGTTACGAGATAAAATCATTATGCTTATGAAAACGACAATAACACAATTCCAATCATATATGAAACTTGGAATTGCCGTTATGGACAAAGCGTTTTCATTAAAAGCTTTATTAGGTATAGGATCGCTGATAAAACATATAATTTTATTTTTCATTGGTTTTTACTTATTTTATGGTTTCTTTAAATTTTTCTTGCGCTTCTGTTTCTATTTTGCGGACATAATAGTTGCAATGACCTTTTTTGCGTTTTTCTTTCCATTGTCTTTAATATTAACCGCCTTTAAAGGAGGAAACGCGCCAGAGTGGATATCATCACTGGGGAAAAAAGTAGGAACGAATCAATTTAAGACATTGATAAATGCTATAATTGCATTGGCATCAGCGGTAATAACATATACTGTAATTATGGTAATAATTGCAAAATTTTTCTCTGCCCCTGGTCAAAGTGCTGCAGAAATTATGGAACTTATTACAACAGGTCACGTCTTCGAAGGAGATTTATCTGAGGATAACCTAGCTGCAATGACACTTGGTAGCTGCGTAATATTAGTTTATGTGTTAAACTTCATATATGAACAAATACCGCAAGTAACATCTATGATATTGAATTCGTTCGGCGTATCCGCAGAAAATCAGTTAAGCGAAGGCTTAGCAAATGACGCAATGAAACTTACCGCCAATGTACTCAATACCGCAAAAAATATAGGAAAAACTATTTTGACAGGCGGTGAAAAGAAAGAAGAAAAAAAAGAAGAAGAAAAAAAACCGACTAAATAATGAAAGCCAAACTAATAATGATTGCCATCAAATTTATAATGGGCGCAATTGCGTTAGGTATCGGCATATGGTATTTATCTTCTTCTATTGGCGGTGCGGCTATAACCTACACCAGTATGAATAACTTTATGACCGCCATCGGTGCTGCAGACGGGAACGTTGCGTCTGTAAACGGCTGCTTCTTGTGTGGCTATATCGAACAACTGTTCGCTGTAATTGGAAGTGCAGCAGAAATGTTCTGGACCGCCATGGTTGATAATATATGGATATTATTATCTTTAGGTTTTGGGTTATTTTTATTTATATATACAGGGAAATATATTTTTGACGCAGCAGAAAAAACAGCTGCATTAGACGAAAAAGAAAAAAAATTAGAACTTGCTGGCTGGTTTGATAAAGTTTGGCGTCAAGGTGCCCGGGTGCTAATTGTCGGTGCTCTTATGGGGGCACTAGGAATGGGGGGTACGGCAGCGTTACGTACAGTTGCCAATATAACGATAACTCCTGTAATGTTTGTCGGTGCAGAATTATCTATGGCAGCGACGGGCGTATCAAATGCATCACAATGTGCGGCAAGTAATCAAATAAACGAAACAGAAACTAGCGATATTCTAAACCCTATCTTAGAACCATTTATGTGCGTTATGGGGAACATAAACAGTGTAATGTTAGCTGGGGCAGCAGGCGGTTTCTCATTGATGAATTACGCGTGGTTAGATTTAGGGGGTGGGGTGCTTACATGGCTTGCAGGTTTATCCCTTGTATTAATGTTTTTAATAATTGGTTTTGATTTAGTATTTCAAATTTTATCTGTGGTATTCAAATTAGTATTCTTAATCATATTCCTGCCGTTAATATTGGCTGCAGCCGCATTTGAACAAACGTGGTCATTGGCAAGTGGCGTGATAAAAAATTCAATAAATATGTTGGTAAATTCGGCCATACAAATTGTAAGAATAACTATAAAAGTTTTAATAACGTACGCAATCGTTGCCTATGCCGCAGATGCTTATTTCCCAGGTCCACGTGATGGATACAGTGCAATTTTACCGCCAATGATGGGGCAGCAGATTGAGAACCCGGATGCGCAAACAATGTCAGTAATAAATGTATTTGCAACTTGCGAAACAGCGTCTTTGGTAAACGGTGAAGTAGATGCAGATAAATTCAAAAATTGTTTCACAGCGCAACGAGCACAAGTTGAAAATCAATACCCCGGTGCGTTTGACTTTATGAAAGACGGATGGGACTTCCTATTAATGATGTTCTTCTTGTTCTTCTTGTATTTTTATGCAATTAAACCGAAAGTAGACGCCATGCTTGCTACAGACGGGAAAGAAAAATTTGATTTCGGTAATTGGGCGAAAGATTTAGGTAAAAAGATATGGAACAGCCCGAAAGAAATATTTGAAAAAATATCAGAGGCAATGAAAAAATAACGATGAAAAAACTAGGTCGCATCTTTTCAAAATTACTTGCCATTTTAGTTATATGGATATTCATATCCCCTGCCGCCATTGGTGCATCAACGAACATACCATTCACAGAAATAGGTGATAACGGTGCATGGATGACGGAATATAATATTGAGCAATTTAAGCAATCTATCAGTTCTGATATGATTGAATTTCAAACCGAAGCGCAAACAAAACAATTACTACCGGATTACGTACCAATTGAAGCAAAAATAGGTTTTGCTATGATGGATGGTTTATCCCTGATTGCAGATATACTTGACTCTTCGTTGGTACGTTTCGCAATAATATTTATGATTGTTGCTTATATATTTTGGCTAATGTTTGAAACCTATAATATGATGACTAAAGGTTCCAGCGCAATGGAACTGGGGGTAAATTTAGTAAAAAAGGGCGCATTAATCACCATCTGGTCTATAATATTGGTCCAAGGACCAGCGCAAGTATTTATGTGGATAATGGGACCTATAATTAGTATAGCAACATATATGTCAGATTTGATTTTAAATGCGGTTGCAAATTCTGCTGGTGCAGAGTTACCAGACACGTGCGCAGCAATTAGAGAATATGCTGCTGCCCATGCCAATAACGGCATGATAATTGACGCAAAAGCAGCGGCCGACATGTTATGTGTACCGACGCGATTATCTGGTTTTTTCACAACAGCCGTGGCAGCCGGATGGAAATGGTTGATTGCTGGGGTAACTTCTAACGCCTTTACAGCATTAGTAGGAGCAATTTTCATAGTCGTATTTATATATAACGCATTTAAATTCGCATTAATGGGTTTGGGCGTAATAATGGATTTATTTCTAGCCGTTCTAATGTTGCCCTTTACAGCACTAGCAGAAACTATAAAAAGCACATCTTACAAAGGGATTGCTGGGGATATATTTAACGGATTCTTAGGCTTATTCAAAACAGAATCATTGTCTAATCAAATAAAGAAGTTTATAAATGCGGCAATTTATTTTGTATCGTTGTCTATTGTTATCGCTTTATGCGCTGCATTATTATCAGGCACAGTCGACGCAAACTTAGCAGCAGCGGTACCTACCTTGGATAACAATGGTTTTATAGTAACGTTATTAACAGGGCTTCTTGTCGCATACCTTGCAAACAAAGCAGAAAAAATCGCCGAAGACCTGGGTGGAACTATAAAATATGATTTTGGTACAAAATTCGGTGAAGATGTAAAAAAACTATCAAAAAATATATATCAACGAGGAAAAAGTATATATAAATTTTTCAAAAATGACGATTAAAAGCTAGTCAACAAACGCAACGTATTGTCGCATAACTTTTTTTATGTTATTCGTGCGGAAAGCCACAGTTAGAACATCATCGTTTTCTTCTATTACAACGCCACGCCCCATTTCTGAATGCTCTATTAATCTCCCAACCGCAGACGCGTGTTTTACTGCAACTTTTTGACGTTTGACTTTACCATCATAAGAAGTTGGTATTGATTTCCCGCTAGTATATTGATACCCACGGGGTTTTCCACCTTGGAAATCTAGAAAGCTTCCGTCCATTTCTGTAATGAACCTGCTGGGTGAATTATATTGACGAGTACCGAAAACCATTCGTGACATTGTATTTATTATTATTGCCCGTCTACGTGCACGAGTAATCGCTACATAGGCTAAACGCCGTTCTTCTTCTAACCCACCAGATTGAACCGCCATGTCATTTGGGAAAATGCCTTCTTCCCATGCAGGTAAAAAAACAGTATTAAACTCTAACCCTTTTGCCGCATGAATAGTCATAATACTAACGGCGTCATGTAAAGAATTTGTCTCGTCAGAATCATTATCATCTGTCATCATTAACGCAGCATGCTCTAAAAATTCTTGCAGCGTTTCATATTTAGACACAACGTTCGTTATCAATTCGCGAATATTATCCAATCTATCTGAAGCATCTGGTTCTTTAGATTCTCGCCACATTTGCATATAACCAACATTTTCTAATAATTTCTGTACCGCTTCAGATGGTTGCATTTCTTCCCAATTAAAATTAAAAGCTTTTAAAAAATTTTCTGCCGATACTTTCTGTTTTCCAGAAAGACTTACCTTACGTAAACCGTCCATTAAATTATCACCTGCCGTACGTAAATTCTCTATTGCAGCGGGGCCAAATCCACGACGCGGTTTACCGATAATACGTAAAAAAGAAATATCATCAAACGGATAAACTAATAAACGAATATATGCCACTGAATCTCGAATTTCCGCTCTATCATAAAACTTAGTGGCACCAATCAATTTATAGGGAATCCCACGCGTCGTAAATTCTTCTTCAAATAATCTAGATAAACTGCCAGCTCTTATTAATATCGCATAATCTGAATACGACTCGTTTTCTGATTTTCGCATGATTGTGTCTGCAACTAAACGAACTTCATCAAAATCGCTTGGAACCGTTAAAACATAAACAGGTTCGCCGTTCCCGACGTTTGATTCTGCCCGCAATTCTTTACCCAGTCTACCGGCATTATGACGTATCAAAGAATTTGCCGCCCCTAATATATTAGGCGTACTACGATAATTAGTTTCCAGCCTAATTACTTTTGCATTCGGAAAACTTTTTTCAAAATTTAAAATATTTTTTATTTCTGCGACACGCCAAGAATATATAGACTGGTCATCGTCACCGACGCAACAAATATTAGGATTTTCTTTATCTTTCGTCAGCAACTGCAATAACTGCATCTGAGCCGCATTAGTATCTTGGAACTCGTCTACCATTATATACTTAAATTGATTCTGATAACGACTTAAAACATCCGGCATAGCATGAAATAATTCTAAAACTTTCAATATTATGTCACCGAAATCAACTGCCCCTAACCTAGTCAATTCCGCATTATATGCTTCTAATATTTTTTTTGCTGTGGCAGAAGATTGCTCTTCATATAAAAGGCCTTTATCTTTAATTGCAGAAATACGTTCTACCCAGTCGCCTGGATTAAAATCTTTTATATCAAGCCCCATATCAGATAATACGTGCTTCAAAACAGTTTTTTGTTCATCTTCGCCATATATAATGAAATCTCTGCGTAGTCCCGCAGCCAAAGCATTTGCCCTTAAAATACGTAGACAAATAGAGTGAAAAGTTCCGCACCATACATCAGCAGCATACCAAGAATTTCCGTCTGCAAACGCGGCAAGCCTATTTTTCATTTCGTTTGCGGCTTTATTGGTAAAAGTTAAGGCCAACACCTGCCATGGCAAAGCCAAAGCTTTATTTAAAATATACGCAATTCTTGTTGTCAAAACCCGCGTTTTACCGGTACCGGCACCAGACAGCACCAACAAAGGCCCTTCTGTTGTTTCAACGGCTAATTTTTGTTCATTGTTAAGATTTTCTAGCATTAAATTCACCGAACCATTATAATACACAAAACCAAGTTATCAAAAACATATTTTACAGGGAAGAGAAAATGGGGCGAGTTATCTGTTTTGACATAGAAACAACCGGTTTGGAATACATGCGCGGTGACCGTTGCATCGAAATCGGTGCAGTAGAAATGATAGACGGGAAAATAACAGATAACACTTTTCATGAATACATAAACCCAGACGGGAAAATAATTCCGCCTGATTCTTATATGGTTCATAAAATTTCTAACGCGTTTTTGGAAGACAAACCAAAAATGAACGTAGTTGCGCCAAAGTTTTTGGAATTCATCGGGGACAGCCCTATTGTTGCACATAATGGTCTGGACTTTGACTTTCCGTTTATAAATCATGAATTACAAATGATAGGGCTTTCACAAATCCCACGAGAACAACAATTTGATTCAATTGTAATTGCAAGAAACAGAGTATTTGGTCCCAAAAGCTATTCTTTAGATGCGTTGGCGAAGTGGTACGGGATTCCGTTAACCGCCCGTGCGGATGCACATGGTGCGTTGATTGACGCTGAAATTTTAGCTAAAGTATACAAAGAACTCGAAAATACGGCACCTGCACCAGATGTATCGGATATTATTGCCAAACAGCACGCGGCATTTTTATCACACCCTAAAATAGGTTCCGATTTTCCGCACAGAACATTTCCTGCACACGAAGAAGAATTAATCGCACACAAGGCATTTATAGAAAAAGTAACCGCATAAAAATCCCGCCACGGCGGAATTTTTTATATAATATTAATTAGGCAGGAGTTTGAAGCAGAATTATATAGTCCCTCGTTGCAAATACAAGTTTTCTTTTCACTATCATAAGTAGCACATGTCGGACAAGGAGAACTCTTAAAAGAAAAACTCAAATGATTTTTATCAAACACCTTAACAAAACCATCGCTACATACACATCCGTTACTTGTCGAATCAAAATAAGCGTTACTTAGGAACACATTCCCCGTCTGTTAATTCATAGCCCGACTTACACTCACACACACCAGAGCTATTAACATGTGCGTTTTCAGGACAACTTATCGCGACACATTGTGTTCCAGATACTGTATATCCATTAATGCACTTACAATGCTCATTTACATAATTATCTGCAGACGTTCCGGACGCTTCTGTATAAACAGAATTATCTGGACACAATAACGACTGATAGAACATTTCTGATATGCTATCTATGCAAGTTTTATCATCGTTCTCAGGGCAGCTTGTTGTATCTTTATCAAAGACCGCATACGCACAAGTCAATGCGACATTACGGCATGCACCGCGCATAACATTATAAATACCATTTATACTTGCACTGTTTGACCAAGCATTAACCTGTGTTACCTGTTGATTATAGCACGTTGCAATATCCAGCATACATTCAGAAGCATAATCAGATATTATTTGTCTTTGTTCTGCCTGAATATTTACCATCGCACGTTGTATATAATTCACAACGATATCATTATAACTTTTATAATTTCCACTGCTGTCATATGTATAAGCTTGACATTTATCCAATACGGCTCTGCACAAACCTTCATCCGTAACTTTTTGCTTTGTTCCTATTTTCTGTAATAAATATTTTACAACGCACGCACCGTTATTACCGGTATCATTTACCCCTGTCGCAGAAGCAGTGCAAGAAGCTTCGCTTATTCCCATCCCATACGAATTCTTTAAGAAATCGCTACTTATATTTGCGTTATTATAATTTTCCATAAAATCTGTAATTTTTGTAATATTTTGACCCAAAACTACATCGCCATTTTCATCAATATATCTTTTCGTCGGGTCAAGGCACTTCGTATAATCCGCACCACAAACCATTTCATCGGTCATACACGTATCCAGCGCAGCTATACAGCCTTTGGCATCATATTGATTTTTATTTTGCAATACGGCCAGCCTTGCTTTCTGCAACATTAAATTTGCACTACGAACATTGGACACCAAGGTCTCGTTCATTTTTGTAAGCCCCTGCTCATATGAAATACAATCTTTATCTATGGCCAAATCATAGTTAGCGGTAATCTGATCTACGTTTGCCCCAGCTGCCTCACACTGATTTAAAATTGTCTTACAGCGAGATTTCGCCGCACTATATAAGTTTTTGCCGCGCAAATTTGACATACTGGTTGTACCAGTATTCAAGAAATCCAGACTGAATATATCTGCCATATCCGATGAGAAATCTAAATCCATATCTAAACCAAACGACGATGAACTATACGAAGAAGACGAAGATGCACTAGAAGGATCGCGGATAAGTGCCTCTATCTCATCCAACATGTTACGAGTTTCCGAAGTATCTTTGGCACCCGACAAAGCCTCTTCTGCTTCGGTTTCTGTCATGATAGCGCGTATTTCATCTGCAGATAAACCTACATATCTTATGCGTTGCGCAACTTCATTTAGTTGATTATTCGCATCTGTTACAGCCTCTTCCACACGGGTATAGTTGCTTAAATTCGACGAACAAGAACAACGTTTCTGATTAGAATCTATTACTGTACAGAACTGATCCATACATTCATTATATTGCTGCTGACAAGACGTATTTAAATCAGACGTTAATTCTAAACGTTCCTTTGCTTCAGAAATAGATTCTGTCGTTGCAGTTGTTGTTGCCGCCCTAGATTGAACACGGCGAATTTCTTCGTCTATATTTGACCCTGTATAAACATTAGTTCCCGCAATTGTTGCACGTCCTCCAACATCTGCCGTAGACGGCCGCAAAGTTAAGCCAGCACGACGCACGGCAGGATCATTATTCACCGTTGCCGCCTCAACACGCGGGTTAAGTCCAACGGTATTTACTGTCGCTTCTAAGTTTTCGCGTGCACTGCCTGAGCTGGTCTGTGCAATACTTGATCGCGCCCCACCACCAACATTAACTGTTGATGCACCACGCGCAGTATTACTGCTTGTTGTTGTATTATTATCAAGACTTACTACGCGTGAACCAACGCTAATTACATTATCAGCGGTACCCGCTTCCGTCGAAGACGTGGTACGATTTATAAGGCTACGATTTGAAGTTGTTCGTGCAGATACAGCACTTTCTGTTTCTGCGGTATTCTGAGGAACTGCCGTCTGCGCAGCGGTAGTCGTTCTGGACGTCTGTGCCCGCGAAACAGAATTTGTAGAAGTTCGCGTACTAGTCTGAGACGCATTCGAATTTGAACTATCTGACGGAATTACTCTTGATACAGTTGTCACCGTACCGTCTGCAAAAGCGAACGGTGCGAAAAACGCAATTAAGAAAAAGCACAAAGGCAATCTTCTCATATTATTAAATAATTATAAAATAACTATGCAAAACAAAAAAGATGAAAAATTATTATTTAATAAAAAAAATCCGCCGATTGGCGGATTTTTTTTATTTGTCTTCAGATTCAGGTATAACAGAAACAGTCTTTCTGTCGCCCAGACCTTTTTTGAATTTCACAACGCCTGCAACTTTAGCAAACAATGTGTGATCTTTACCCATACCAACATTCAAACCAGGATGTACAGATGTACCACGCTGACGAATGATGATATTACCTGGAATAACACGACTGCCACCAGATTTCTTAACACCCAAACGACGTCCCGCTGGGTCGCGTCCGTTGGTTGTTGCTGAACCCGCTTTCTTATGTGCCATAATTAAACTCCTTTGGATTTCTGATTTTTATTACAACCAGAAATTTTTAGCCCTTAATTTCCGTAATTTTCAATACAGTAATGTACTGACGATGACCTTTTGTGCGACGATAGTTCTGGCGACGTTTTTTCTTAAATACCAAAATTTTATCTGCACGCTTCTGTTCTACTACTTCGGCAACAACCTTAGCCCCGTTAACGAACGGTGTACCAATTTTGTCGTCCAGCATCAATACCTGGTCAAATTCGACCTTACC
>CALXNF010000040.1 GCA_944389685.1 uncultured Alphaproteobacteria bacterium
TGGGTGAACCATTATATCAAGATGTAAAAACAGTCGTAGGTGACAATGCAGAAGTGTTTGGTGGGCGTTATGGTTTGGGGTCTAAAGAATTTAAACCACGCGATGTAAAAGCGGTTTATGAAAACCTGATGCGTGGTGAATTGCATCATAACTTTACTGTTGGAATTGAAGACGATTTAAGTGGTTTGTCTTTGAAAACAGATCCTGCGTTTGCGGTGCAAGACCCTAATTTTAAGACGGCTATTTTATATGGTATCGGTTCTGACGGTACGGTTGGGGCTGTAAAGAACATTGTTAAAATTGTGGGTGAAAATTCCGATTTGTATCCACAATCATATGCTGTTTACGATTCAAAAAAATCCGGTGGTTTGACTGCGTCTCATATTCGTTTTTCAGATAAACCGATTCAAAGCCAGTATTTGATAGAAGTAGCAGATTTTATCAGCGTATCTAACTTTATGATTGCTCAAAGATTTGATGTGTTTAAAGGTTTGCGTTCTGGTGGAACGGTTATGATAAATACGTCTATGACACCAGAGGTTGCGTTCGCAAATTTACCTCGTGAAAGTCAAGAGCATTTGATGCGTTTGCGTGCCAAAGTTTATTTCTTGAACGCAAATGCTGCAGCAGCAGAACTTGGATTAGGGAATAGAATCAACACATTTATTATGTTGAACTTCTTTAATCTGACACAGGTAATTGACCCAGCGGTTGCGGCCAAAAGCGCAAAAATCGCAATTGAAAAGACATATAAAAAGAAAGGTATGGATGTTGTTGAAGCAAACTGGGCCGCAGTTGATAAGGCCGCAGAGTATTTACACGAGTACAAATTGCCGTCATCTGTATCAAATTTTGCACCAGATTTTGTTCCGGCAATGACGCTGGATACACCAGCAGAAATTGCTGGTACATTGGGTGAAATGGCCGCACAACGTGGTGATGCGTTGCCTGTTTCACGCTTTAAAATTGATGGCGAGTTCGGTGCGGGACAATATCCTGTCGGAACTTCTAAGTATGAAAAGCGCGCTATTTCAGAACGGGTTGTAACGGTTGATTTGTCTAAATGTATTCAATGCGGTAAGTGTTCTACATTGTGCCCGCATGCCGCAATTCGTATCAAAGTTATGACTGAAGATCAGGCAGAGCAAGCTCGGGCAGATGGTGTGATTGTCGTGCCGATGAAAACACCAGAATTGGGGACGAATATGTATTATACATTAAATATTTCGGCCGCAGATTGTACGGGGTGCAATGTTTGTGTAAAGAATTGTCCTGTTCAGGCGTTATCTATGATGGCGTTAAAGGATTCTGGCAACCAACAAAAGGCATTTGATGCCGCACAAAAAATTCCTGATATTCCTCGTGAAAAGTTGAATTTAAATATACCAAAGCACGTAGAATTGTTACCTCATTATTTTGAATTCCCAGGTGCGTGTGCAGGATGTGGTGAAACGCCTTATATCAAAATGATGTCGCATCTATTTGGTGACAGAATGGTTGTAGCAAATGCAACAGGTTGTTCTTCTATTTATGGCGGTAATTTACCGACAACACCATGGACAAGCGATGCAAATGGACGCGGACCTGCTTGGTCTAATTCTTTGTTTGAAGATAATGCAGAGTATGGTTTAGGTATGCGAATTGCTTTGAATCAGAAACGTGAAACGCTGAAGGGACTGTTATTTGAATTAAATATCCCAAACGTTGAAAAAATGTTTGCTGAACGCAACCCTGATAATCAACGTAAATTAGAAGAACAATTGCGTGTTCAATTGGAAAAAATCGATTCGCCGCGTTCGGCATTAGCAAAAAGCTTGATTGGTGAAATTGTTGATAAATCTGTATGGATTATCGGTGGTGACGGTTGGGCATATGATATTGGCTACGGTGGTTTGGACCATGTTTTACATAGCGGTGAAAATGTAAATATTTTGGTCTTGGATACGGAAGGGTATTCAAATACGGGTGGGCAACAGTCTAAGGCCACACCTTTCGGTGCCAGTATGAAGTTTGCAATTGGTGGTAAAGAACACGCCAAGAAAGATTTGGGTATGATAGCGATGATGTCTGGTGCATATGTTGCTCAGATTGCATTGGGCGCAAATCAGGCGCAGGCAATTCGTGCTTTTCGTGAAGCAGAGGCTTTCCCTGGACCTTCAATCATATTGGCATATGCGCCGTGTATTGCACATGGGTTTGCGCTACAAAATGGGGCGGAACATCAGATGCAAATGGTAAGTACGGGGGCGTGGCCGTTATATAGATTTGATCCTTCTTTGGTTTTAGAAGGGAAAAGTCCGTTAACCATGGATTCTAGCGTGGATAATCCGACGCCATTGGAAGACTTTTTAAAGACAGAAAGTCGTTTCGGTGCAGCTCGTGCTGCGAATCCGCACTTTGATCGGCTGGTAGAAGAAGCGAAAGAAAATAACCACTATCGTAGTGAGCTGAAAAAATATATTGCTCATTTTGCGATGATGAATGCGCCAGAAGTCAAAGAAAATGGTGAGGGATAAAGATTAAACCGCCTATTGTCAGGCGGTTTTTTCTGTTGCAAAGGGCATTGGCTTTGGTGTAGATTTATAGTATGAAAAAAATTGTTTTATTTTTTAGCTTGGCTGTAGCTGCTTGTACTTTTCAGACAAAGCATCGTGGGTATGTTTTTCCTCCTAATATTGAAGAAGTGGTTACTGAAATTAAAACTACCAATCAACTTACACAGGAAATTGGTTCTCCGCAGGTAAAAACAATGTATGGCGACGAAGTTTGGATTTATTATGGGGTAGACGAAAACTATAGAGGGCCGTTGCCATTAAAATATGATAATAAAACCGTTTTATTAGCGTGGGTAAACGGGAATAAGGTTACAAATGTGCAGGTTTTACACGATGAAGATTTACCTAAAGTCGTGATATCAGAGGATGAAACGCCTATACCGGCGGCAATAGAGCTAAATGCACTGCAAGAATTATTTAATAATATTGGCAGATTCTCGCCTGCGGGGTTGGGGCAGTGATAAAAAGTCGTTTGCAAAAATTAAGTTAATTGTGTAAAATGTACATAAAAGAGAATTAGGAATGAAATATACTTTGCTTTCTTTTATTAGTGCAGTTTTTATAACCTTTTTCGGTGTTTTTGGTGTTAATGCGTCCGAGTTTAAATGTGGGGCGGGGTATATACTTGTATCTCATAGTGATATTGATGGGGTTGATGCCGCAGAGTGTCAAAAGCTGTGGTGTCGTGACTTAGAAACGGGAAAAACTATGGGGAGCGGCGATCGTGCAAATAGTGGGTATAAGACTACTGCTTATCCTATGGAACTATGTGATGCGAACGGTAATTGCATAGAATGTTTTGGTGATCGAAAGTGGTGCAGTGGGCAACCAGAAGGTTTTTGGAACCCAGAATATGGGGCATATACTTATGGTGGGGCAGATAACGCTACGTACAAATCTTATCAGCGGGGCAGTTGTTTCGCGTGGAATTTAGAAAAACCAGATTGTCCGTCAGGTCAGACCGCTGTTTTACAAGATAATGAATGGGTTTGTGCAGAGGCCGTAGGAACAACTACTGGCAGTAGAGAATCTAGTATTCGTAGAACCTCGGGTTCGTTACGGGGCGGAATAATTAGGTGATTTTATGTAAGTGCTTTTTTAAGTACTTATATATTTTTTTGTTCCTTTATTTGTTTTTCTTGTTTTTTGTGCTATAATATACGAGATAGAGAGAATGGCAACTGTAAAAGGTATCCAGATTATGCCAAGTAAAAAACTAGATTTTAAAACAGGTCAATATGTTGTTTACCCAACGCAAGGAGTTGGAAAACTTGTTCGTGTAGAAGAGCAAAATATTGGCGGTCAGAAAATAAAAATGCTGGTCATAGATTTTGAAAGGAATCATATGACATTACGTGTTCCTGTGGAACGGGCCGAGGTTTCCGGTCTTCGCCCATTAACTTCGATTAAAAAGATGGATGAGGCGATTTCTTCTGCTAAAGGTAAAGCTGGTGCAAAGCGTATGATATGGGCGCGTCGTGCCGCACAGTATGAAGAAAATATAAATTCTGGAGATCCAATGAAGTTGGCAGAGGTGGTTCGTGATTTGCAACGCCGTAATGCAACAGACACAATGACTTTTTCTGCGCGTCAATTATATTTACGGGCTTTAGAACGTATGGCGCAGGAGTTTGCAGTTTTACACAAAATGGATATAGAAGAAGCTTCAGATAAAATCGAAGATATTTTAGGGGTTCCAAAAGAGATAGATCTAAATGCTATTGATTCGGATGACGATGATGAAGTAGAAGAAGATGAAGTTTAAAAAAACGCCTTTCGGCGTTTTTTTACATCACAAAATCTTCACCAAGGTATACTTTTTTCACCATTTCATCTTTTACAATTTCTGGTGTGGTGCCATGTTTTAATATTTTTCCGTCATGCAATACGTAACTTCTGTCTGTAATTCCCAAAGTTTCTCTTACGTTATGGTCTGTAATTATCACACCAAGCCCTCGATTTTTTAACTGCGATACTAAATCTCGAATTTCATTTACTGCGATTGGGTCTATTCCTGCAAAAGGTTCGTCAAGTAATATAAATTTAGGATCATTTGCCAATGCACGTGCTATTTCTACGCGGCGGCGTTCCCCACCAGATAACGCCGTTGCAGGGCTGCGGCGTAAAGCGGTTATAGAGAATTCGTCAAGCAATGCGTCTAATTTTTGTTTACGTTTTTTTCTGCTGGGTTCAACTACTTCTAATATAGCCATTATATTTTGTTCCACTGTTAACCCACGGAACACGCTGTTTTCTTGCGGGAGATAACCAATATGTAAGCGCGCACGTTGATAAAATGGTAAGTGAGTTATGTCTTGAGAATTTAAAAATATTTGCCCCCTTGTTGCATTTAATTGACCGGTAATGCAATAAAATGCAGTTGTTTTTCCAGCACCGTTAGGACCTAATAATCCAACCGATTCGCCCTGGCGAGCCTCCATAGAAATATCGTTTATAACCATACGTTTACCGTAAGACTTAGATAAGTGTTGAACTCTTAATATTGATTGTTTCATAGTTTTACCACCAATTCTTTTGTTCTAATTTTGTCACCGTTGCTGGAATCAACGCTTACATTGCCTTTAAGCGTTATGGTTTTTTTTACTCTATCATATTGACCGTGGTCTGCAATTATATCGTCTTTTATTTTTTTCCCGTCTGAGATACGTATTGTATTACCGGAAACTTTTTCTAATAAAATAACGTTGGGCTGGTTATATTCTTGACGCCCGCTGGCGGCTTTTATATAAAATGGTTCGCCATTGGTATCTGTTCCAGAAAATTCTGCGTTTGACATTTTGAATTGATTGCTGACTATGTCTGTCATGTTTATTGCTGCAATAGGAGTCCATAATAGTTGACGAGTAAATAATGAACCCGCAATTAAAGCAGCAACCATTACCAAGCCCCAACCTGTAAAGAAAAATTGCCACAAACGTTTTAAGCGTCTGTGTTTAAAGAATATGATAAAGTTACGTTTGTCTCCTTGCACGTGCACAGTTTAGCGCGAATATAATAAAAAAGCAATTTTTATATTTATTATGAAATTTTTTTATGTTATAATTAGCCCTAAGAGAGATGAAAAAACTTTTAGTATTTTTTGCGGTATCAATTTGCGTTTTAACTGGTTCGCCGGTTGGGGCTATTACTATAAATAAAGCTGCACCTGTTGCTGCACAAGAGACTTCCGCTGCTTCGTCTGTGACCAGTTTGGTTCCGACTGTTTTGGGTTTAATAAGTAACGTCCAAGCATTAAGTGCGAAACAAAAAGAATTAACAGCAGAGTGTATCCCAAGCTCGCAAGAAATAAATTTTGTTAATAATATGGTCAAAGAATGGGCGAAGACAGGGGCAATGTCTGCAGATGAAGTAGAAATAAGACTTGGTCGTAAAAGATGTGATACAGCAAATGGGGGGTATAAAAATTCTATAGAAGCTTTTGCTGGTACAGATATGGACGAATTAATTTGTTACGATTATTTTGCTGGGTCAGGAAATGTTGGAATGGTGTGGGAAAATTACCCAAAGGTTGGTACAGCCACATATTGCTCTGATGGCTCTCCTGCCTCAATGTGTTCTGAAAAAAATAAAGTAAACGTTTCAGATATTTATGATATTTTTAATTTAATTGATTTTACAGAAGAAGATTATACAAGTGCGTCTGAGCTAAAAATGGCCGCAAATTTAATGGCAAAAATAGAAAAATGTTCTTATTCAAAATTAAGCGCTAAAAAACGTGAAATGTGGGGCGAATTTTTAACGAATACAATAAATTCTTTAGGTGAACCAACGAATACAGGTAATATAATGCAATCGGTTAGCAGCTTTTCTAGCGGTGGCTTAAGTGGTGGTTTGGGGTCGCTGGGATCTATTGCAACATCACTGTTTTCAAATTAATTACGGTCGCCTTTCGGGGCGATATTTATTATGTTTTTTATCTTTATTGGTGACGATTGTTGTTAAGCTTTTTTCTCTTTACTCATATGTTAAAAAATCGTATAATATAAGAGATTACAGAAAGGAAGTTTTATGAAAAATCAGTCTTTGACTTCAAAGTTTGTTATTACACGAATATTAGCAGTAGGGGCGATTGTTGGATTGACGGCTTGTGCCGGAACTAACAAAGATAATGCTTATACGGCTGTATCTACGCCAACGGTTGATTATGTAGAAAGCCTAGACGTATATTCGGCACCTCATCAGGATTCCTTTTTGAATCAATTGGCAATGAATTATCGTTCTTATGCAATTTATAATGCTCGGACCAGCGGATATCCAGATATGGGGGAGTTTTTTGCACAGAAAGCGATAGCTGCGTTTAGTGGTGAACTGCCTTTCCCAGAAATGCTAGATAACTGGCCCGTTGAAGATGAACAAGAGTCTTTCGAATTATATACGGCTTATAATGATTTATTGGACCAATTAAAAAACGATGCTAGTATGACAAATCCAAAATTGGCGGCAGAAGCGCAGGCAAAGTATGATTGTTGGTTGTCAGCTGCTGCAAGCGGACAAATTGGTACCGCAAACGAGTGTCGAGATAGATATTATAAGACAATGACGGCTTTACGTGATTGTTCTAATGGTAAAGTTGTAGATAGCGTTTCTGAAACAAGTGTCACAACTGTAGGGGATATTACCGTAGAAGTTGAACGTGGTGAACAAACAACTAAGCAAACGTATTATCCAGAAACTAGGAATATGGCGGCGATGAACGGGTCCAGTAAGGCAAGGGAAGGGGTCATAATAGTTAATAATGTAAATGTCCCAGAACATTTAATTAATCCTGTTCCTGTGCAGCCATTGGTGTTCAATCAAAACATTTATGGTGGGGATAAAACAATAAGTGATAGTAATAATATAAACGATAGTAGCGTAAAAGAGTGTGTTGATAATAACTCAGAAAATTGTAAGCCGGCAGTTGTTGAACCGCCCGTACAAGAAATACCGCAAATAAGTGACGAATTAGTTACTAGAGAAGAATTCATTAACATGATGATGGCCATGCGTGAAGAATTGGCGGCAATAAATGCTCGGTTAGATCAACTGCAGGCAAATAATGAAAAAGCTTATGAAAAAACTTTCATAAAGGTTCAGCAGATACCTTTGGAACCAAAACAACACGTTATGGAAGAAGTTTTTGAAATAATGTTTGATTTCGATAAGGCTATAATAAAACCAGAGTATCAAGAATTGATACAACAGCTTGCGACGGCAACGCAAGG
>CALXNF010000041.1 GCA_944389685.1 uncultured Alphaproteobacteria bacterium
AGTGCACCTTAAAATTTATCGTTTCTAAATCCATAGGATCCAGAATAACAGTTAAACCATTTGATAATTTATGTAAGCTTGGCTCAAATTTCATTATGACGCTCCTTTCTTAAACAACAAACAACAATCCCCATAAGAGAAAAATCTATACTTTTCTGCAATCGCATGTTTGTATGCTGTCTTCATTTCATCCAACCCAGCAAAGGCAGATACTAACATAAACAACGTTGATTTCGGCAAATGAAAGTTAGTCAGTAATACATCCACCGCACCAAATTTATACCCCGGCGTAATAAATATATCTGTGTTGCGACATATCGGTGCAACTCTACGTTTTCTCTCACTTTCAGACAATTTACTGTTGTCCATTGCCGCACTTTCAAGTGTACGCATTGATGTCGTTCCAACTGCAATTACACGTTTTGCATTATTTATTATGTCTGCTTGCGCTGGTGTTATGCAGCACCATTCACTATGCATTTTATGTTCGGTTAAATTTTCAGTTTTTACTGGCATCCAAGTACCAGCCCCAACATGTAAAGTTATCTTTACAATCTTTGCACCACGTTTTTCTATTTCATCCATCAATTCGGGAGTAAAATGCGACCCTGCCGTTGGTGCCGCCATTGAACCAATCGGCTCTGCATATACAGTCTGGTAACGCTCTCTATCCTCCGTTTTCGCTTCGCGCTTCATATATGGTGGCAGTGGCATTTTACCGACCTTATCCAAAACCTCAAAAACATTATCGCATAAAAATTCTAATTTCAGACCACTTTCGTCTTCTTTGTCCAGAACCTTAACCTGCGTACCGTCATCAAGAGTTAATAATTCACCGATATTTATCTTATTAAACTTTTTACACAGTCCCCACCAGATTTTATCGCTTACCGCTGTATGTAAAGTTATTTCATGTCCTGATGCGTTAAAACGCGCAGGTATAACTTTTGAATTATTAAAGACGACAACGTCACCGTATTGCAAATAGTCCAAAAAATCACGAATATGTTTATCCGCAATATTTGTACCATTTACAACCAACATTCTAGACGCATCACGCTGATGCAAAGGATGCGATGCAATTAAATCTGCCGGTAAATCAAAGTCAAAGTCTGATGTATGCAACATTTATCTTACTTTCTGATTTTTTATATTTGCTGTGCTATCACGAAAAATAATTTCTGGGTTAGCTAATTTTTGTTTGTTTGACCCAAATACTTCTTTCCCATCAAATTTTGATTTTGCGTTACTGGCCTCTGATAAATCTACCTTTGAAAGGTATACGCATATCCCTAACATCAACACACATCCAACTGCCGTAGCAAACCGATCACAAAGACGTAAAATTTCATAATAATTATTTTCTTCTGAATTTTTTTTCATACTTTCTTACCTTTGTCTGCTTTTCTTTTTCCCTTGGCTTACTTGCCTTAATTTATTTATTATACTATCGCGACAATGTTCTTCATACTTTTGTCTCTCTATAGCCAAAATTTCCTCTATCCTTTTCCCATTAATTTTCTCTATATTTGAATAATACGTATTGGCTATATTATTATAATTTTTATTAACTAAATTAAGCGCCACACTAGACCGCATAACCAAAGTATCCCCGACATTAATATGATTATAATAATCCATACCACTAGCGATTTCTTCAAATTTCATTACACGTAATTCTGAGTTATTACTATTAATTCCAATAAAACCTATGACTCCATCGCCTTTATCTGTAACAACGTATTTATCAGAACACCCAACAAAAAACGGTACTATTACGACCGCACTTACCATCATCTTATTTTTAAAATTCATTTTTTAAATTCTAACCCCTGTTCTTCATAATTTTCTGCTTTATTCTCCCAATCCGGCTCCACACGTACGAACAAATGAAGACGTGCGTTTACCCCCCACTGATCTTGTATATCATGTCTGGCAGCAGTACCTATTCTTTTTAGCTGCGCCCCACCACGACCAATTACTATCTTTTTATGCGCTTCGTTTTGAACGGCTATCTTCTGGTAAATGTCCAAAACACCTTCGTCATCAACATCTACTTTTTCCGTCACTACATTTATATGATACGGCAATTCTTGATGAATATATTTATATACCTTTTCCCTTGTCAATTCAGCCAAATATAAATTATCAGGTACATCCGATGCATCTTTCGCATCAAACAAGTATGGTCCAGCAGGCATTACCGCGGCCAAGCTTTCCAACATTTGCTTTACACCGTCATTTTTTAAAGCGGATATCATAAATATCTCACGCGGGATTGCCAATTCTACAATCTGCGCAGTCAGCGGCAATAAGTCAGGCTTTGCAACCGCATCTACCTTATTCAAAGCAACAAACAAATTATTATGGTCTTTTACCTTCTCTATAAGCCCATGAACAGTTTCTGTCACGCCTTTTTGTGCGTCTATTACCAACAAAACTGCATCGGCATCTGATGTCGCATCCATAGCCGCCCCAACCATTGCCCGATCAAGCCGCCTTGACGGGCGAAAAATACCAGGCGTATCTACGAATATCAATTGCCGATTACCAACCATTTTTATCGCACGAAAGTTTGTACGAGTGGTTTGTACCTTATGTGATACAATTGACACCTTGCGCCCCATTATTTGGTTCAGCAAAGTGCTTTTACCAGCATTCGTCGGTCCGATTATAGCAATAAATCCAGAATACGTTTCAACCATACGGCAAACATAGCACACTTTCCGCAAAAGTGAACAAAAATCTTATTTTCATTAAAAAAAAGCCCCCATCTGGGGCTTTTAAAGTTTTTATGCTTAATTATTAAATGCTATCAGCATTTATCCAACGTCCGTTCTGCAACAGACCTGGTGCCATACCCTCGTTAGCACGCAACGCATCAATCACACTACGAGCCTGAGAGGCATCCAAATTAACAATACGTACTTTATA
>CALXNF010000042.1 GCA_944389685.1 uncultured Alphaproteobacteria bacterium
ATAGATCAGTATTTTTGGTTTGTGATACAAAAAAGACAGCTGAATATGGAAAGTTGGATGATATGATAGAACAAAATGCTTTATTTAAGCAATCTATGTTCATCGCAGACCAGCAATTGAAACAACTACGTCGCAAAGCGGTCGTCGTCATAAATGATGATAGATATAAATTATGAAACCTGTTTTATTTAATTTTACCGATGCAGAATTAGTTGATTTCGTTATAAAACTAGGTCAACCAAAATTTCGTGCAAAACAAATTCGTGAATGGTTAGACAGAGGGGTACCAGATTTTCAATCTATGAAAAATCTGCCAGAAAAATTAAGAACAGAATTAGATGCCAGCGCACAGACTTTACCTGTTCGTATAATAAAAAAATTGGAATCTTCTGACGGCCAAACAACAAAGTTTTTATTAGAACTAAATGATACCGAACAAATAGAATGCGTATTAATGCGTACAAGTTATGGAAATAGTGTATGCGTAAGTTCACAGGCTGGTTGCGCAATGGGTTGTAAATTCTGTGCCAGTACATTACTTGGGTTGAAGCGCAATCTAACCGTAAATGAAATCTATTCCCAGATTTTAACTGCTCAGTGGGAATTGCGTAACGATAAATTTTCTGACAAACCAATTCGTCCAAATGGCGATGCTAATAACGGTGATGTTTCCCATATAGTCATAATGGGTACGGGCGAGCCTTTACAAAACGTAGAAAACGTCATCGGTTTTATAGAACGCGCAAATTCTGATATGGGCATTGGGTGGCGAAAAATAACTGTTTCCACATGCGGAATTGTCCCTGGTATTAAGGAATTAACAAAATGGGCTCGCCCTATAAACCTAGCAATATCTTTGCACGCACCTACAAATGAATTACGCAGTCAAATTATGCCTATAAACAACAAGTATAAGTTAGAAGAAGTATTAGATGCTGCCTTTGAATTTTCAGACCTGCATAATCGTCAGTTAATGATCGAATATATACTGCTTGGTAAAAAGAACGAAAATGGCGAAACGGAATTATTAAATTCCACACCTGAATATGCCGAAAAGTTAGCCGATTTATTAAAAAACAAAAATTGCATGGTAAATTTAATACCTTGGAATGCGGTTGATGAACGAGATTTTGCGTCACCTTCAGGAAATGCAGTTCATAGATTTCAGGATATTTTGATAAAAAACGGAATTCATACAAGAATAAGACGCGAACGTGGGCAGGATATAGGGAGTGCCTGTGGTCAATTACGTTTAAATAATGCAAAAGGGGAAAAATGAGGCTACGCTATATAACCTGTTCGGACATCAGAGAAAACATACCAGTAAACAAAATAATAGATTTATTACGTATATTGCCCAAAGTCGAACTAGGGGTACAAGCGCATCACCCCAGTATGAATTCTGGTATGCCGCGCAGAATTTGGCTTAATGAAATACTAAAAATGTCTGATACCTTCTGTAAACCGTTAAACGTCGCACTTCACGTAAATTATGATTGGTGTTCTGAATTTTGTTCCGGAAATATTCCACTGGAACTTAAATCTTTGTTGGATAGAAGACATAAAAATAAAGGCGAACCAATAATTAAACGCTGGCAACTTAACTTAGGCGATGGAACGATTATACCTGATGTAAGGGCAATTTCCGAAATAATAAAATCTTACCCTTATCAGGAATTTATATTTCCTTATAACGACAACCCTAAATTACAAAGTTTTGTACAAGAACTTAATGACACAGGTGTTAAATTTTCATTACTATTTGATGCATCCTATGGTGCTGGTATCAGCCCTTCGTCTTGGAACGCACCTGTTTATCAGCAGCATCCACAAGGTTATGCCGGGGGGCTGTCACCAGATAATGTTATTGAAAATCTTGATAAAATATCAAAAGTTGCAGGTAACCGCACAGATATATGGATTGATGCGGAAGGTAAATTAATGAAACCAGGGACAAGAATATTTGATTTAGAGCGTGCGGGAAATTACATAAGAAATGCGCTTTCTTGGGAACAAAAGCAACGATAAAAATAAAACCCGCTTTTCAGCGGGTTTTCGTTTTACTTATTTGGAATAATTTTTATTTCTACCCTACGGTTCTGTTGGCGCCCTTCGGCTGTCGTATTAGACGCAATCGGATTTGAAGAGCCAAGCCCCATAATTTCAAATCTAGACGCCTTTACACCCTGTCCCTGCAAGTATGCGGCAACAGCATTTGCACGTTGCTGTGACAAAGTTTGGTTATATTCTGCCGTACCTGTGCTATCTGTATACCCCAAGACCATTACGGTTGAATCATCATACTTATTCAAAACCTTCGCAACCGAGTTTAAGGTTGAATAAAATCCTGCGTTTATATCAGACGAATCTGTCTTAAACGTGATATTACCTGGCATAATCAAACGAATGCTGTCACCGTCACGAACAACGCTTACCCCCGTTGAGGCAAGCTCTTGACGTAATTCCGCCTCTTGCACATCCAAATAGTACCCGACGCCACCACCAAGTGCGGCACCAGCTAACCCACCGACCAGCGCACCTGCACCATGATTATTTGACACCAATGCCCCAGTCGCAGCACCAGTTGCCGCACCAATCGCGGTTCCCCATACTGCTTTTGACGTTTGGGCCTCACCCGTATAAGGATTCACCGTTGCGCATGCACTTAAGATTGAAACTATACCAATTAATGCAAAAATCTTTTTCATGAATTTTTCTCCTTTTATATGATACGTATTGTAAACATAATATTAAAAAAATTCAAAAAAATATTCTAATAAAAAACCGCAAATAACTGCGGTTTAAATTCTGGTGGATGTTGAGGGACTGCTTCGCCACCTGGCAAAATCGCCCGACGGCGACCGGCGTGATTCCGCCTTTTTGCTGCGGTTCAAACCCCTTTGTTCGGGGGTTTTCGTCCCCCATCAAAAAATAAAAATATAACCGCCATAAGGCGGTTAAAATCTCTGGTGGATGTTGAGGGACTCAAACCCCCGACCCTCTCGGTGTAAACGAGATGCTCTAATCAACTGAGCTAAACATCCAAAACAGTGG
>CALXNF010000043.1 GCA_944389685.1 uncultured Alphaproteobacteria bacterium
CGCATATTTTTGCTCCCTATTTAAGAATTTTTACGTTTCTATACTTGTTTGTGCCTTTGTTTGCATTATATCATAAAGTACCTTGACCGCAAGGTTCAAAATTGCTATACCTTTCAGAGAAAAGACAAGGATTTTAGTATGTTAAAAAATGTAATTTCTAAATTATTAGGTTCTGCTAACGATAGAATTGTAAAATCTTATGATAAAATAGTTTCTTTAATCAATGACTTGGAACCAAAGTATCATGCAATGTCTGATGAAGAATTACGTTCTCAGACTGACGTTTTACGTAAACGTTTGGCAGACGGGGAAAAAGAAAAAAATATTTTACCTGATGCATTTGCAGTCGTTAGGGAAGCCGCTATTCGCTCTATCGGATTAAGGCACTTCAATGTTCAATTAATCGGTGGAATGGTTTTAAATAACGGGCAGATTGCCGAAATGAAAACGGGTGAAGGTAAAACGCTTGTTGCTACGTTAGCTTTATATTTAAAGGCGTTGCATGGTAAAGGGGCCCATTTGATAACGGTGAATGACTATTTGGCGGCTCGAGATGCGGAATGGATGGGGCAAGTTTACCGTTTCTTAGGTATGACGGTCGGTATTATTCAACACGATATGACAGACGACGAGCGTCGCAATGCTTACGCTTGTGATATTACATATGTGACTAATTCAGAGTTAGGTTTTGATTATCTTCGTGATAATATGAAATTTTCGAAAGCACAGCAAGTTTTGCGTCCTTTGTTTTTCGCAATAGTTGATGAAGTTGACAGTATTCTTATTGACGAAGCAAGAACGCCGTTGATTATATCCGGTCCTGCAGAAGACACAAGTGAGTTATACGAAAAAGTTGATATTGTGGTGGCACAGTTGTCGCCGGATGATTATAAGAAAGATGAAAAAGATCGTCACGTTACATTGACAGAAAACGGTGTTGATGTAGCAACGCGTTTATTAAAAGATGCAGGTTTGTTAATTGGGGATAATTTATATGCGTCAGAAAATGCTGCGTTGGTAATGCATATTCAGCAATCTTTATTGGCGCATCATTTGTATCAGAAAAACGTTAATTACGTTGTTCGCAACGGAGAAATTTTAATTGTAGACGAGTTTACAGGTCGTGTAATGACCGGACGGCGCTTTGGCAAGGGTTTGCACCAAGCTATAGAAGCAAAAGAACATGTAAAAGTACAACCAGAAAATCAGACCGTATCAAGTATTTCATATCAGAATTTATTTCGTTTGTATCCAACTTTGTCTGGTATGACTGGTACCGCTATGACCGAGGCAGCAGAGTTTGAAGAAATTTATAAATTGCGTGTTGTATCAATTCCTACTAATCGTCCTGTTGCTCGTGTTGATCATCATGATGAGATTTATCGCAATAAGGAAGAAAAATACGATGCGATAATAAAACAAATTGAAGATTGTATGTCGCGTAAACAACCAGTTTTAGTGGGGACAGTTTCAATTGAGAAATCTGAAGAATTGGCGGCAATAGTACGTAAAAGGCTTGGAATTAACCCCGCTGTTTTAAACGCAAAGCACCACGAATCAGAAGCAAAAATAGTTGCGCAAGCTGGTGCCCCTGGTGCCGTTACAATTGCAACAAATATGGCAGGTCGTGGAACCGACATTAAATTGGGGGGAAACGCAGAAGAGCTGATCGCAGAATTAAACCCAGAGGATCCAGATTTTAACTCTAAAAAAGATGATATTTATAAAAGGATTGAGGCTAATAAAAAGCAGGTTTTAGATGCAGGTGGTTTATATGTAATTGGTACGGAGCGTCATGAATCTCGACGTATTGATAATCAATTACGTGGTCGTAGCGGTCGTCAAGGGGATCCTGGGGATTCGAAATTCTTTTTGGCACTAGATGACGATTTGATGCGTATATTTGGTGCTGCGCGTTTGCAAGGTATGTTGACTACATTGGGCTTAAAACCGGGCGAAGCAATTACACATCCTTGGATAACGAAAGCTTTGGAAAAAGCCCAAAAGCGTGTGGAAGCGAGATATTTTGAATCTCGTAAAGAGTTATTGAAGTACGATGACGTCATGAACGAACAACGCGGTGTCGTTTATAAGCAGCGTGATGATTTGATGACTTCCGAGGATTTAAAACCATTAGCGCAAGAAATGATCGGTGATGTAATAGAGATGATTTGCGAAACTAATATCCCAGAAAAGTCACATCAAGCAGATTGGAATATTAAGGGAATTCATGACGCGATGTTACGTGTGTTCGCGTTAGATATAACGGATATCGAAAAATGGAAAACTGATGAAACCGTTTCAGAACGCAGAGCTTATGAAATATTGTATAACCTAGCGATGAGAAGGTATCAGACACAGACAGAGAAGTATGGCCCAGAGTTAATGCAAATGGCGTCTCGTCAAATGATGTTGGGGGCCTTGGATTCTGTATGGAAACGTCATCTGCAACAAATGGATTATCTTCAAACAGCTATAGGTTTGCGCGGTTATGCACAAAAGAATCCTTTATATGAATACAAAAGAGAAGCTCTGGATTTGTTCAAAAATACTATAAACAATTTTAAGATAATGTCTGTGTCTTATATTTGTCGTATGGAGCTAACAAGAGAAGATGTTGCTGCAACAGAAAAAGAACGTGCAAAACACGATGCTGCATTAAATGATGCCGGAGAAGCACGTAGAAATGCGCCATGTCCATGCGGTTCTGGTTTGAAGTACAAACATTGTTGTGGTAAGTTAAAATAATAAAAATCCCGCGAATGCGGGATTTATTTTGTTTCGCCAATATAAATGCCCATGTCCGTAGCGATCCCCAGCAAAGGATCGTCCGGAGAAACGTATGCGTCAGACGTTTTTATATCTGGTATATTGGGATCTTCTGTTATAGAACCAGATTCAAAAAATGCTTTTAGACTTACCGTCTCGCATTTACAATCGTTTATCGCCGTCATGACATAGGTTTCATTGTTCTCTATGGCGTGTAACGCACAATCTGCCATACGTGCGGCTAAAATTCTGTCTGCAGCAGTTGTGTCACCTACTCTTTGCGTATGTTCTGGATATGCTGTTCTATTTACAATGCCGGCAGAAGTTAGTTTCCTCGAAATTATTTCAGCAGGTTTACCCGAATGACCGCGCAAAGATACGCCTTCGGATACCAAAATGATTCCATAATCACTAGGTGCGTTTTTTATGCAAGTAATTAAAGAATTTACATCAAATTTTATCTCAGGAATTAGAATTGCTGTGGCACCAATGGCAATGCCTGCATTTAGTGCGAGTTGACCGCAGTCTCGTCCCATTGTTTGGACAACAAACCATCTATGGTGACTGCGTGCGGTTAACATTAATTGATCGCAAAACGACGTTAGCTGTTGTACGGCGGTATTAAAACCAATCGTTTTATCAGTTAAAGGTATATCCATGTCGATTGTTTTTGGAATACATATTAATTGCAGCCCATTATAAATTTCGCGATTGCACCAGGCCAAAGAGATACTTCCGTTGCCGCCAATTAAGATTATAGCGTCAAGTTTTAGTTCTAGTAAAGATTTTCTAATTTTTTTATTAAACCGCTCAAGCAAACCAGATTTTGCAGCCGTTTCGAAGTTTAAGGCACCTGCCCTGCCGCTGTGTAAGAAACTTCCAGCAAGACGCGCCGCTTCAATAGGAAGTGTAGAATCGTTGAATTCTATGACGCGCGGTGGGGTTTCACAAAGACCGTCCGTCCCATCTAGAATACCAAAAGTTTTCCAACCGCGAAGTGATGCACCTCTATACAATCTTTGTATAACTGTATTTAAACCAGAACAATCTCCGCCAGTTGTCATAATACCTATTTTTTTCATTGTGTCCCTCATTTAATTCTTGTAAATTATATCACAAATAAGTTGACAAAGAAATTATTTTTGCAATAATTTGCCCAAATATATAGCATAAGCAGCAGGAGATATCGGTATGTCAAAAAATATAAAGAACAATAATATTGGTAAGACTAAACGCTCTACAGATGATTTAATAGATACTGCGATTGCACAACAGAATGACTGGATGGAAAATCGCCGTAATTTTGCAAGACGTTTTTTAAAAACTTTAAATATTTTTGCACGACCAAATCCAAAGAAAGAAGAAAATATAAACATTGAAGAACCTAAGAAACGTAAAGGCTTAGCGGCGTATTGGTTCCCGATATTATGTGCGGTTGCCGTTGTTTTAATTGCTGTGTGGGTTGCTTTTTTTCATAGCTCAAGTAATAAAATAGTTGTTGTTCCCCCTATTGAAGAACCCAACATTCAAGTTGTAGTAGAAAATCCTGTCCCAACATTTGACATTGTCCGTATAGAGCAAGAAGGAAATATTATAGTTGCTGGGCGGTGGTTGGCGGACAACAGTGTATCAATAGTAGTAAATGGTGAAATTGTTGCAACGGAACGCACAGATAAGAATGGTGAGTTTGTATATTCGCCAAACCGTAAATTTGAACCAGGAAATTATAATATATCTTTGATAGGTGTCGAAGGTAATATTAAATCGGAAGAAAATGTATTCGTTTATGTTTCTGAACATGGTTACGCAAATTCTGTCTCTTTACTAATGACAGAAGATGGCAGTACTTTGTTGCAAGCTCCGACGATGCTGGTTGACGGTGATTTAGTAGTTTCAAAAATTGATTATCTTGACACAGGACGCATAGTTGTAACAGGTGATTCATTACCACGCTTACGTGTGTCTTTATCTTTAAACGACAAATATTTGGGCTTTGCGCGCGTTTCCGATTATAAACACTTCGGCTTGGGTGCAGATGTTGGCGATTTGAAAAGCGGTAAAGAATATAAATTGACAGTTCGCTTACATGATGGGGATGGACGAACAATAGCAGAGGTAAACCACGAATTCGTTATGCCTGAGATGACCGGTGATGATGATACATATTATACAGTTCGAAAAGGAGATTGTTTGTGGATCATTGCCCGTAACTTTTTACGTCGTGGCGTTTTGTTTAGCATAATTGCAGAACGTAATAATATTGAAAATCCAGATTTAATATTCCCAAATCAGAATTTACAAATACCGGTCGGTGCGACAAATAAGTAATGAACGAAAAACGCAAAGAAAAACAAAATTTTCGTAATCCTGAATCTGCCCAAAATTTTGATTGGGCCCAGACTTTGTCCGCAATTTCATCATTAGAAGCACGTGCCAAGGCGTGCAATGCATATGCAATATTGACGCAGTTGGAATCTATGCGTAAAGCAATGTTGCGCAGCAATGTCAATAAAAAACTGATGCGTGCAACAATGGCAAAATTGGCGGTGTTACAGGCAGAATTATCTGATAATAAAAATACCAGATAATGTTTTCTTAAAATGATGGGGGGGGGATAAAGCGATGCGTGCCAGTATAAAAAATATATTTGGATATTTTGTTGGGATTGTGTTGTTTTTGGTTATTATTCCGACATTGATGTGGGTTGTTTCTGTAAATTTGATACTGGATATCAATTTGATTGGTATCAATATAATTGGCGCGTTGTTGATGCTGGTGGGCGCGTTTTTTATGATTTGGTCAAATATCGACATGGTGAAAATTGGTCGCGGATGTCCCACAGATGGTTTTAATATTTCATTGGGTGAACGCACAAAAAAACTGATTGTTCAAGGACCGTATAAATATACGCGTAATCCAATGTTGTTTGGTACGTTTGTTTTTTATGTTGGGTTGGCATTGTTACTGAATTCTTATTCTGCATTGATTGTGCCGATTGTGTTTATTTTGTATATGGTGTGGCATGTCAAGAAATATGAAGAACCCAGGTTATATAATGATTTCAAAGAAGAATATATTGAATATAAAAAAAGAACACCATTATTGTTCCCAAAATTCAAAAAATAAAACCGACACAGGGGCGGTTTAATTTTTTGGTGCGGGCGAAGGGAATCGAACCCTCGTCTTCAGCTTGGGAAGCTGACGTGCTGCCATTATACCACGCCCGCAATTATGGCACGATTTTATACCCTATAAGCAAAAAAGTCCAGCATAAAACTTATATTTTCTTTTCGGGTTGCTTTTTATATTTTTCAGGCCTACATTTATCTTTGCCAGTTAAACAAACATAAGGGAGTTTTAGTTATGGCAAATGAAAATTTAAATCCTTTAATCGGCGCGCAACAAAGAGTAAAAGTTGCATGCGAAAAATTAGGAATGGAACCAGAAGTTTATGAATTGTTAAAATATCCTCAACGTATGATAGAGGTTTCGATACCAGTTAAAATGGACGATGGAAGTATAAAAGTATTTACAGGGTTTCGGGCTCAGCATAATACTGCCGTCGGTCCTTCTAAAGGTGGTGTGCGTTTTCATCCAAACGTTAGTCGAGACGAAGTTGCTGCTTTGTCTATATGGATGACGTTCAAATGCTCCGTCACAGGAATACCTTATGGTGGCGGTAAAGGCGGAATAATAGTTGACCCAAAAACATTGTCCACAGGTGAATTAGAAAGATTGTGCCGCGGATACGTGGATGCAATTTATCCTATTTTAGGAGAAAAGAAAGACGTCCCTGCCCCAGACGTTAACACGAATGGGCAAATTATGGCATGGATGATTGATGAATATATCAAATTGTCCGGCGAAACTTCTTTCGGTACGTTTACAGGGAAGCCAGTTGAACTAGCCGGTTCAAAGGGACGCAATGCAGCGACAGGTTTGGGCATATCAATCATTATGAACGAGGCCTTAAAAAAAATTGGCAAAACGTTAAATGGAGCTCGTGTTGCAATACAAGGCTTCGGCAACGTAGGAAGTTTTACAGCAAAATGCGCACATGATATGGGCGCAAAAGTCGTGGCAATAGCAGAATGGAACACGACGTTGTTTAATAAAAATGGTCTAGATATCGATGCGCTGATAAAGTTTAAAGCAGAAAACAAAGGTAGTATTAAAGGCTTTGATGGTGCTTCTGAAATAACAGTGGAACAGTTCTGGGGGCTTGATGTTGATGTGTTGTCGCCATGTGCTATGGAAAATACTATTAATAAAGATACTGCGCCTTTGATAAAGACGAACTTGGTTGTAGAGGGTGCAAATGGTCCAACAACAATTGAAGGTGAAGAAATACTTCTGAAGAAAGGTGTGACTGTCGTTCCAGATATTTTAGCTAATGCTGGTGGGGTCACTGTTTCTTATTTTGAATGGGTTCAAAATCGGTACGGATATTATTGGGAAGAAGATGAAGTTAAGCAGAAAGAAGAAATTGCAATGAAAAACGCATTTGATGCAATATATAAAATTAAAGAAGAATATAATGTATCAATGCGAGAAGCGGCGTATATGCACTCTATTAAGAAGGTCGCTACTGCGATGAAACTTCGTGGTTGGTATTAAAAAAATCCCCCTTCGGGGATTTTTTATTGCTGTTCAGAACACACTTCTACGGCATAGAATTCTTCGTTCGTATCATCTATGTTCCCGCAGAACAAACGAAAATTGCAAGTATTCCCTGCCATGTTCATTTCTTCCATTGTTTTTTTAGGTATTATATTTAACAAACAATACCCATCTTTTATAAGATCGGCATTTGCTTCCGCAGACAAAATTTTCGCTGTTTTTTCTTTGCCTGCAATATTTTCAATAGCTTCTGTCTTAGGAATCTGTAGCAGATAATCCCCCGCCGTTCCTAAAGATACGATTGTTAAAGGCTCACCATTTGTGGCAATTACCTGAAGTTCATTTTCAATTGTTTTAAAGTCTTCTGGTGTTGTCTTTTTATTGTTATCTCCGCAGGCCACAAGCGCAACTGCTGTTAATGCAAGTAAAGAAAGTTTTTTCATTTATTCTCCTTTTGGTTTTCGTTATTAAAGTATAACAAGAATCTTATAACAAGAACAACAAAATATTTGACTTTTTAATTTTTTTAGTACATAATTTTTACCGCAAATCCCAAAGATTGCTATTGAAGAATAACTAGTGCGTGGTATACGCATAGTACATCAACCGGCGAGTGTTCGCTCTTGATGATTTTTTCTTTATGGTGTCTTTTTGGGGGTTAACAGTTTTTAAATATAAGGAGCAAAATTATGGCAACTGTTATTAGATTAGCGCGTTTCGGTGCGAAAAAACGTCCATATTACCACGTAGTAGTTACAGATTCTCGTAATGCACGTAATTCTGGTAACGTATTGGAAGTTGTTGGTAAATATGATCCGATGCTGCCACGTGATAATGCTAATCGTGTAGTATTAAAAATTGATGAAGTAAAAGCTTGGCTGGCAAAAGGTGCGAAACCGTCTGACCGCGTTTACAGATTTTTAGCAAATGCAGGCTTAGTTGAAGCTCGCAAAGTTCCAAATCAGACAAAGAAGAATCAACAGTCTGAAAAAACGCTACAAAAAATAAAAGACAAACAAGATAAATTGGCTAAGATTGCTGAAGAAAAGGCTGCAGCTGAAGCAGCGGCAAAAGCAGAGGCAGAAAAACCAGCCGAAGCACCAGTCGAAGAAACACCAGCAGAAACGGTTGCTGAATAATTTTGTATATGCCCGGGTAGTTCCGGGCATTTAATTGAGTAATGACCGATAAAAAAGAAATTTTAGTTGCAAAAATTGTCGCACCCCAAGGAATTCGTGGTGAGGTACGGGTTCAGACGTATACTCAAGCACCATCAGATTTAAAAACTTTAAAGGTTCATGCCAATAAGTTTAAAGAAGGGGCGTTTCACTTCATTCGAGTCCTGCCTTCTTCAAGTGTTATTATTGCGCGTATTGATGGGGTGAATGACCGCAATGCAGCTGAATTGTTGCGAAATACCGAGTTGTTTGTAAATCGCAAGGACCTGCCAGAATTAAAATCTGGGGAATACTATCAAACAGATTTAATAGGTATGCGTGTTGTTCGTGACG
>CALXNF010000044.1 GCA_944389685.1 uncultured Alphaproteobacteria bacterium
CGTTTCCACCGCACCGTCAGAGCCAGGAACAACGGGCAAGCCGCATTTGATTGCAGTTTGTTTTGCGTTTACCTTGTCACCCATTTTTTCAATCATGGCGGCAGAAGGTCCGATCCAGATTAAACCATGTTGTTCCACTTTTTGCGCGAAATCGGCCCGCTCTGATAAGAACCCATACCCTGGATGAATTGCATCTGCGTTGGTTAATAAAGCGGCCGTTAAAATAGCAGACTCGTTAAGATAAGAATCCTTAGATGGCCCCGGACCAATACAAACAGATTCGTCTGCTAATTGAACATGCATCGCATTTCTGTCGACTGTAGAATATACCGCGACAGTACGAATGCCCATATCGCGACACGCACGAATAATACGCAGTGCGATTTCACCGCGATTGGCTATTAAAACTTTTTTTATTTGTGACATTTTTTATTCGTTGCTTATTCTATAACTATAATTGGTTGATCAAATTCGACTGCCTGACCGTCAGTTACTAAAATTTCTTTTACAACGCCATCTTTGTCAGACTTAATCGGATTAAACGTTTTCATAGCTTCTATTAATGCAACTGTATCGCCAGCTTTGATTTGTGCGCCGACAGAAGTAAACGGCTTTGCCCCCGGTTCTGGTGCCAGGTATGCAACGCCTACCATAGGTGATTTTAGTGCGTAACCATTGATTGCTTTTTCTGTATCTGTCGGTTCGCTGTTTGTATTTTTAGATTCCGATGCAACTGGGAAGTTCGGCATAGCTACTGTTGCTGTACCTTGTTGCTTAGATAAATGAATGTGTTTACGGTATACCCCGAATAGAAATTGACGTTCTAAATCCAATTCTGTAATGCCCATTTCATCCATGATTTTTGACATAGATTCAACGGTTGCTCTAAAAGACATTTTATATCCTTTTATAAACTTTACGAAACTTATTTTTATGCGCCTAGAATTTTACCACAATCAGACCCGTTGTCAAGGGACGGGGTCATAGCCAAATCCACCCCCTGGTCTGCACCGCAGAATTCTGCGCATTCCCATAATTCCTCCGCGCCAAACCCCATATTTTTTAATCGCTTGGGCTGTATATTCACTGCAAGTAGGTACAAACCGGCAAGCAGCTTTTCCCCCAATAAAAGGAGAAATGCAAGTTTGATAGAGTTTGACGAAACTAATTGCTATTTTTTTTATCATCAGAATTAACGTTTTTTTCAGCATAAGACTTTTTTATAAAGTTCAAAGCCTTTCGCATGGTATCACGACCGTTTGTGCGATTTTCGTTAAGAATTGTATGACGGGCAATGAATATATAGTCTAAATCATCTAACATATATTTTTCATTAAATCGAATCCAATCACGCAATAAACGTTTTGCCCGATTTCTATCTACTGCCAATTTAAACGTTTTTTTTGTCGTGATTAATCCGTATTGAGGGTCTTCTGGAAAATGTGCAGGACGCGCACGAATAAAAAAAGTTGCGCAGCGGGCTTCGATATCTTTTTTACTTGATAAAAAATTCTGATGCTTCTTTATTGTATTTCTCATAACTTACTTATAATACCACAATATGATTAGAAGCAAATAAAAAAACATAAAATTAAGTATGCCTACTTGATTTTTTCCTTGTCAGGCTTTATAGTGCAAAAAAATCACTACTTTAGGGGAAAAATATGTATAACTGGCTGATGAAATTCTTTTCTGCTGATATGGCCATTGATTTAGGGACGGCAAATACGTTGATTTATGTCAAAGGACGCGGCATTGTGTTAAATGAACCGTCCGTCGTAGCGGTGGCAGAAAATCGCCTGCTTGGTCGTAAAGAAATTTTAGCTGTAGGAACGGAAGCAAAGCAGATGTTTGGTCGTACGCCTGGTACTATTTCTGCGGTACGTCCGCTTCGAGATGGCGTTATCGCAGATTTTGAGGTGGCGGAAGAAATGATTAAATACTTCATCCGCAAGGTTCATCATAGAAATCCATTAGCTGCTCCTTTGATTATTATTTGTGTACCTTCTTGCGCGACACAGGTAGAACGTCGTGCTATTCAAGAAGCGGCTGATGCAGCGGGTGCACGTAAAGTTTACATCGTAGAAGAATCCACTGCCGCTGCTATCGGTGCTGGTTTGCCGGTAGAAAAACCAGTTGGTTCAATGGTTTTAGATATTGGTGGTGGTACAACAGAAGTTGCAGTTATGTCTTTGGGGGGCATCGTTTATTCTAATGCCGTTCGTACGGCTGGTGATCAGATGGATTTAGACATAATAGATTACGTTCGTAAAAATAAGAACCTATTAATAGGTGAAAATACGGCAGAAGAAATAAAAAAGCGTATTGGTACGGCGATTTCTCCTAAAGATAAAGCAAATGAATTAACGATGAAGATAAAGGGGCGCGATTTATTGTCTGGTACGCCGCGTGAAACTGTGATAACTGAATCTCAGGTTGCAACTGCATTGGCGCAGACTGTAAGTAAAATTGTAAATACGGTACGTCAAGCTTTGGAATTAACACCACCGGAATTATCCGCAGATATCGCAGATTTAGGTATCGCAATGACAGGTGGTGGGTCTTTGCTTCGTGGGCTTGATGCTGCGATACGTGCCGCGACAGGTTTACCGGCGTTTTTGGTTGATAACCCGCTTGCATGCGTAGCATGCGGTTCTGGAAAGATGTTGTCCAGTTTGGATAAAAACAAACATATTTTACAGACAATGTATTAAAAAAACCGGCATTTGCCGGTTTTTTTATTGATTCTTTTTTTTTCTGAATTCATCTAAAGATACGACGCGACCTTTGTCTGGTACACTCCCGGGTTTTTCGTCCAGTGGTAATTCCATATCATTGTCTGCTGCGGCCATGCCTTTCGGATGGAATGATAACATAAAGTCAACAGATGGATCTTTGAATTCAACCAATGCAGAAAATGGTACGCGAATAAAAAATGGTCGACCATCAAAAGTCAATTGTACGCCAAATTCTTTATCTGAAACATGTAAGTTATTATAAGAATATTGTAAAACAATTGTCATTATATCAGGATAACGTATACGTAAGAAATCCGGTAAAACGACGCCTTGCGCCCGCGTTTTAAAGGTTATATAAAAATGCGTTCCATCCCCAAGCCCGTTAACTTGGGCATGTATTAGTGCTTCTTTCACAACAGATTTTAGTGCATTGTCTAATAAAGTTTGGTAATCAATTTTGCTCATTTTCTTCCTTTGGGATAAGTATATTATTTATTTCACAGTCCTTGCAAGTAACAAATACTGCATTTGGTACTTTGGAAAAAATATTTATTTCAAGTCCCGTTGCCCAAACTTGCGCATCTGCCGCAATTAATTCATCAAAAAGTTTATTGCGAGCTTCTTTATCTAAATGTGCTGCTGCTTCGTCTAATAATATTATTGGACGTTGTTTGGTCTTTGTATGAATTAATTTTGCGTGGGCAAGAATTAAGTTTAAAAGAACGGTTTTTTGCTGCCCTGTGCTTGTAAGAGATGCTGGTAAATTTAAAGTTTTATTAAATACACCAAAATCTGATTTGTGCGGCCCGTCTAAAATCATTTTATCACCGATTAACTCTCGGTTAGATTGAAGATATGATAAAAACTCTCGTTCAACCGTACTTGCAGGTGTCCCATTTATTAACATCTGCTCAACTTTACCGGATACAGTTATTGCGCAATCGGTTAAAAAATAATTTAGCTCACCAGCATATTGTATACGAGATGCTGAAATTGCAACAGATATGCCAGCAATCTGGGCATCTAAAGCATCTAACCAATTTTTATCGCGTCCGTTTTTTATGGCAAAGGCGCGTTCTGATAATAGTTTAGAAAGTCTAGCAACCCTTCCAGCATGGGCTGTATCAAAGCTTGTCGCTAATCTATCGAAAAAAGATCTTCGTTCTGAAGCCGCGTCAATAAATAATCGATCTTCTTTTGGTGTGACCCAAATCATGCGAAGCTTCGCGTTTAAATCGTTAAAGGTTACTTTATCACCGTCAATTAAAGCGCGACGATTTGAATCGTTTTTTTCAAAAGTTACGGAAATTTCTGTTTCATCTATTAATTCTGCTTTGATAGAAAAATTACCGTCACCATTAAATCGTGCAACATCCGTAATTGGAGCACCTCGTAATCCTCTATCGCCAGATAACATGGAAACAGCTTCTAAAGTGGCGGTCTTACCTGCCCCATTTGGCCCTGTAATTATTACATTATGTTTACCATATGTATTTATTCTGGCAGAGGCATGGTTGCGAAAATTATAAAGAGTAAGAATTTCAATCATAACTTGATGATACAATCATTATAAGCAAAAAACAACGTTCAAAATAAAATACCCCGTTGGGGTATTTTTTATTTTGGAGGCCTGGGTCGGAATCGAACCGGCATACAAGGATTTGCAGTCCTCTGCATAACCACTCTGCCACCAGGCCAAGTTTTGTGTACCTATACTAAGCAAAAAAAAATTGTAATTCAACAGAAAAATTATATTATATATATATTAGTATTAGTAAAGTGGGAGAGGAATGAAAAAAATTTTATTTATATTATGTTTTATGCCTATGTGCTCTTACGCGGCTACAAATGAATGCCTTACTATGGAAACTGTGCCAGAGGGTGAGCTTACTTTACAACAGGTAATAGAATTGGGTTTATGTCGTAATCCAGAAACAGCATCTGCATATTTATCTTTAGAGGCGGCGCGTTTTAGTAAAAATGCTGGTTATGCTCAATATTTGCCAAGCGTTAGCGCTTCTGGTTCGGCTAGTTTGCCCTATCGTAATAAAGAATGGTCTGATTGGTCATATGGGGCTTCTATTTCTGCGTCTTATTTGATATTTGACTTTGGTAAACGTTTGTCTGATGTAAACCAATTAATTGATACGTGGCGGGCTACGGGGTTTGATTATAGTGAATCTGTTCAGAATTACGTTTATGGTATAATTGGTGCATATTATGCGTTGTTAAATGCAGATGCAGATGTAATTACTGCCCAGGCAGTTAAAGATGTTTCTCAGACAGCAAAAGATACTGCGGATACTAAATATAAAGCGGGGGTTGTGGCAAAAGCAGATGTATTAAAGGCAGATGTTACACTATCTAGTAGTATTTTAGATTTAGAGCGCGCGAAAAATAATCGTGAAATAGCGAAAGGCAATTTATTGGCTAAATTATCTTTTCCAGCAGATCAGGAAATAAAAATTGCCGATATGTCATCTGATTTTGGTTCCGAAGAAGAAAACAAGAATATAGACGAACTAATTGCTATTGCGCGTGAGAAGCGTCCTGATTTATTACGAGCATCGGCAAATAAAGATGCGGCATGGCATCGTAGAAATAGCGCATTTTTATCTAACCTGCCAAGCATATCTGCGAGTGGAAGTCTGTCTTGGAATAATATACCGTCAGATGTATTTAATGCCGGTCAAGATGAATGGAGTGGTAGTATAGGTATTCGTGCCTCTATGCCAATATTTGCGGGTTTTTCTAATATGTACAATATACGTTCGGCGCAGGCAAATTACGAACGCGCAAAAGAACAAGAGCGTTTAACAACAGATAATGCAATGTTAGACGTTTTTAGTGCATATCAGAATTATAAAACTGCTCAGATGGTTTTGAAGCAGACGGGGGTATTGTTGGCATCTGCGAAAGAATCTGAAAAGGTTACCGCTGGCATGTATAAAGTTGGTAAAGCGACAATGTTAGATTGGCAAAATACATTAGCAGACTTGTCAGATGCACATAAGCAAAATAATGCGGCAAAATATGACTTATTTACTAAACGCGCGGCGTTAGCATTAGCAATAGGTGATATTAAAGATGGTTTGATGGAGGGAGAAGTAGATGAATAAAAAAGAAAGAAAAAAAGCTGGTTTTTGGTCTTGGTTGTGGCGGCGTAAATGGTGGATTATTTTATTTATCGTGATTGCTTGGGTCGCTGTGTATTTTATTAGTGGTGGTAAAAGCAATCAAGGAACAGGTTTTGCAACGGCGACTATTACGAAAGGTGATATTCGTCAAGTTGTGACGGCGACTGGTGAAATTCAACCACTAAATACTATTAACGTTGGTTCTCAGGTCAGTGGTACTATTGAAGCTATTTATGTTGATTATAATTCAAAAGTTAAGAAAGGCGATGTTTTATTAAAAATAGAACCCTCTGTATTACAGGCATCTGTTGATGAAGCGTACGCTTCTCTTGTAAGTGCACAATCACAACGTAATTACGCCAAAAGTGAATATGAAAGAAATAAGATTTTATATGAAGGGGATATTATTCCGCGTGCCGATTTAGAGCAGTCTCAAACAACATATGAACAGGCAGAACAGAACGTAAATAAGATGCAATCTCAGTACGACCGTGCGGTAACAAATCTTGGTTATGCTACGATTACATCTCCTGTAGATGGCACTGTTATTTCGCGTCAGGTTGACGTCGGGCAGACGGTTGCGGCATCGTTTCAAACGCCTGACCTTTTTGAAATAGCAGAAGATTTATCTCAGATGCAGATAGAAACATCTGTATCAGAAGCAGATATAGGTATGATAACAGAAGGACAGGCTGTAACATTTACCGTTGATGCATACCCAAGTCAAACATTTGAGGGCTTTGTTCGCCAGGTTAGATTATCTCCGACAATTACGTCAAACGTTGTCGTATATACCGTTGTAATTGATGTAGATAACACAGATTTACGTTTGAAACCCGGTATGACGGCTTTTGTTACAATCATCATTTCTGAAAAGGAAGATGTTTGGAAAGTTCAAAATTCTGCTTTGATTTTAAGAAATTTTGACGGCATTGTTGAAGATGCTGGTGACGCAAAAACAAGTGATCATTTGGCGATACAACGTATGGTGGATGGGCAGACTAAGGTTGTTTTGGTCCCTTATAAAAAGGGAATTGTAACTGCAACGGAAACAGAGATCATTTCTGATGAAATTCAAGAAGGAGACAGAGTAATATTTGGTCGTTACGGGTTGTCTTCTTCTGGATCTTCCAGCATGCGTATGGGCCCACCGAGATAGTGTTTGCGTAGCGGGGCAAAGACCCCGTTATTTTTTATAAATTTTTTCATTATAAATGATATAATTTCTTTGCTAAATAGAGAATGTAATATGAAAAAAATAAACAGGAAAAAATCAGACGTAAATATTATTTCTATGAACAAAATTTGTAAAAGTTTCCCTGTTGAAATGGGGGGCGAACAACAAGTTTTGTTTGATATAAGTTTTGACGTAAATCAGGGAGAATTTGTTTCTATTATGGGACCTTCTGGCAGCGGTAAGTCTACTTGTATGAATATTATTGGTGCACTAGATACCCCCACTAGCGGTACATATAAATTATACGGCAAAGATGTTACGAATTTATCATCCGACGAATTAGCGATTGTCAGAAATGAATATATAGGTTTCGTATTTCAACAATTTAATTTGTTATCAAAACGAAGTGTATTAGATAATGTTATGCTTCCTCTTATGTATCGTGGTTTGCCGATGGCGGAAAGATTGCGTCGTGCCAGAGAAATGTTGCGTCGTGTTGGGCTGGAAAAATTTGAATCGTATTTACCTACTCAATTATCAGGTGGAATGAAACAGCGCGTTGCAATTGCACGTGCATTGGCGGGTGACCCCAAATTAATTTTAGCAGACGAACCGACAGGGGCGTTGGACAGTAAAATGGGAAACGATATTTTACAATTTTTTAAAAAATTAAACGAAGAAATGGGCATTACTATTGTTATGATTACTCATGAATTTGAAATAGCCCAATATTCAAATCGTTTAATTCATATTTATGATGGTCGTATAACATATGATGGAAAGGTACCTCGTGATGAAAGGGTATTACAGAAATAAAAAACTAAAAAAGCGAGAAAAAAATGACTTTTAATGATATTATGAAAGAATCTTGGTTATCCATCAGCGGTAATAAAATAAGGTCGTTTTTAACTGTCTTGGGGACTGTAATTGGGGTTATGGCCGTTGTTATAATCGTTGCAGTTGGTGAAACTGTTTCAACACAAATCAGCGATCAATTTTCATCATTGGGTACGAATACTATTATGATACGTGCAGGTGCTGCTCAAAGTGCAGGTGTCAGAACGGGTAATCGTCAAACTTTAACAACGCAAGACGCAGAATTTATAGGTCAATTACCAGACGTTGTTTCTTATAGCCCCGTTCAAAATGCCGCTGCACAGGTAATTTATGGTAACCAGAACTGGTCTACGTCAATGGTTGGTGTTTATCCTGGTTATGAACAAGTTCAAAATCTAGAAATGGAATACGGAACATTTTTCAATCAGGCCGCTGTTAGAAACGGTTCTACATACGCTATAATCGGACCTAAAACGGCTGAAGAGTTAAATATGCCAGAAAACCCTGTCGGTGAGATAATTCGCGTTTTGAACGTTCCCCTTACCGTTATAGGTATGATCAAAGAGCGCGGTGATTCTGCCATGGGAAGTCAGGACGATATGTTAATTGTTCCTATTACCACATTGAAAAAGCGCATACAGGGCAGCCGTTTTCCAAACTCTGTAAGCATGATAACAATAAAGTTAA
>CALXNF010000045.1 GCA_944389685.1 uncultured Alphaproteobacteria bacterium
TTCTCACTTATATGCTGACCTTATTTATGAATTCAATGCATTAAATTTATGAAAGGTTTACCAAAAAATAACATTATAAGAAATGAAAGTCCGAACGCTGCGGCAAATTGAGTCCACCCACTGGCGAAAAAAGTTGCACCCCGTTCAAAAAACAAAGATGTCAGCATAAAAAATCTCCTTTTTATGCTGACATTTTATCACATAAATATAAAAATCTAAAGCTTTTTAGCGGTTACATTCTAGCATTTCATCATCATTTAAATACAACGTCCAGTCATCTCCTTTATTCCACAAGGTTACAATTGTATCATTCAATTCTCCAACATATCTTACACCAGAGGCAGAAATGGCACGTGTTAAGACCATTTCATCACCATTAATTACTGCAGTTATTTCGTCACCGTCATCAGACATTGCGATATCAACTTCATATCCACCGCAGGTCATTAAAGATGGCTTATCATTGCAAGCCGCCAACGCAAATAATAGCCCAGCAAATAAAAATAATTTTTTCATATTTTCCCTCCACACTTAAAAAATATTATAACACAGTTTCTTAAAATACACCACCGACAACAGGTTTTGATTCTTTAACGTCTTTTTGTGGTGCAGGATTAGGTTTTTGTCCGGCCTTAAAAGCCTCTGTAATTATCGTTCCATTTGGATCCGCCGTGGCGGCAGCCCCACTATTACGATTAACCCGTACGAATGTCAAACCATCTGGCACAGGAAACGGCTGATTTGTTTCATCGGCCAACGCAACTTTCATAAAATCGGCAAAGACTCGCGCTGCCATATGACTGCCCGCCCCCTGTCCCAACGGTTGCGGCAAATCAAACCCTAAATATACCCCCGCTATTAAATTTTTTGAAAAACCGACAAACCATATATCTTTTACATCATTTGTAGTTCCTGTTTTTCCTGCAATAGTATGACCGGGAACTCTTGCTTGTTTCCCAGTACCACGCTCTACCACCCCTTGTAATATTGATACCATTTGGTACAAACTCTGCGGGTCAGATAAAGGCTGTGCGTCAGATATTTTTTCTGGCGGTAATAATTCCTCATCCCATTCCACCAAAGTCACTTTACCACCACCTAAAACACGACCATACCTGTCTTCTATATAATCAACTAATTTAGGTTCTATTAAATACCCCCCATTTACAAACGCGGAATATCCCTGAACCAAACGCTGTAAAGTAGTTTCACCAGACCCCAAGGCCAAAGATAAATTTATATTTTTTAAATCTTTCGGATAAACACCAAAACGTTGTGCTACCTCTATCGCATTTTCCACACCTAAACTTTGAACCATTCTAACAGCAGGTACATTACGAGACGTTTCCAGCGCATAACGCAAAGGAATATCACCTAAAAATTTTCTATCATAATTTTCTGGTTTCCATAAAGTTTCATCTTCACGCCACCCTACAATCGGTGCATCTAAAATCAAACTTTCTGGTGACATTCCCCGCTCTAACGCCGCAAGGTAAACAAATGGTTTTATCGTACTTCCAATTTGACGCATCGCTTGGGTCGCACGATTAAAAGAACTTTCTTTAAAAGAACGTCCACCAACCATCGCGACTATACGTCCCGTATGCGGATTCATTGCTATAAGCGCGCCCTGAAGTTTCGGTTCCCCTTCTGCTCTAATAGAATTATATCTATCTAATTCTTTATTTAACGCGGCACTTGCTGCATGTTGCAATTTAGGAACAATTGTAGTCTTTATATATAAACCCTCGTTATATAAAGTTTCCCGCCCTAACTTTTCTAATAATTGACGACGAACATCTTCGGCAAAATACTGAAAGTCTTCTTCCATCTGTGCCGTAAAGCCACTATTTATATTTAAAGGTTCTGACATTGCGGCATCTGCCTCGGCTTGCGTTATATACCCCTCATCGACCATTCGACGCAGCACATAATTCCTGCGTCCAACCGCATCATCCCTATTATTTGGGGCTTTCGGTAACGCAGCTAAAAACGCACACTCCGACAGAGTTAACTCTGATACAGGTTTATTAAAATACATCAACGCAGCGGACCCCACACCATATGCGCGCGCCCCCAAATATATCTGATTCATATACAGTGTTAAAATATGTTGTTTTGAAAACGTACGTTCCAGGCGCAACGCAAGAATTGCTTCTTTTATTTTTCTAGATATCGTTCTTTCAGATGTTAAAAAGAAATTTTTCGCGACCTGTTGTGTAATTGTTGAAGCCCCAGAAAAACGAGCATCAAATCCCAACATCCGCAAACCATTATTAACTGCAGCCCGCGTAATTCCTTGAACATCAATTCCTGGGTGCGTCCAAAAGTTCTGATCTTCTGCCGCCACAAACGCATTAATTAACATCGGTGGCATATCCGCATAATCAATAAACACTCTTCTTTCTTCCGCATATTCTATAAGCAAACTTCCGTCAGATGCATATAAACGTGTTGCCACCGGCGGGGCATATGTAGCCAGTTTTTTATAATCAGGCAAATCATTACCATATATAAATACCAATACCGCTAATGCTGCAACACAGAACGTAAAACCCCAAAATAAAGTATTTAGAAAAATGCGTAGTATTTTTTTGAATTTCATGACTACTGAAGTTTAAAATATTTGTTTTGCCTTTGCAAGTTTTGTATTAGCTCACTTTAAATAAAAAAACGCCTTAGGCGTTTTTATAAATCTACTTTACCGTTTGTCGCGATTAAATCCGCCCCAAATGTTATTTTTCCACCTGCTTCTCGAACCAACAAATCACCCGCGGCAATTTCAGCAAAATCTAACGGGTCAGACACAAACGCATCAAACTTTCCAGAGGCCACCCAAGCAAGATCTAGTGCTGGGCAACCGGTACGACGTACGTCCCCAATCATACGACGCCCATCCGAAACATTATATGCCACCGTCAAATCAGAAACTTCTGATAAATTAGAAACTTTTACTCGGGCAGAATGATAAGCCGAAAAAACATAAGCACCTTTTTCAGCTTCTGCATAATACAAACGTTCATCAATCGGTGAATAAACCAAAGCAATCTTGGTTTCATCATTTGAGCGCAAAGCCAAAGAAATAGCAAAATGAGGGTTCGCACGAACAAAATTTGCGGCCCCAGACAAGGACAAAACAAACTCATCCCTTCCGTCCCCGTCACGCGATACGTTCGGCGTTAATAACCCCGCTGATGGACGAACCAACAACAAATCAGACAAAATACTTTCTTCAATTCTTGCCGCTGCCTTTTTAACAAAATCGCAAGCCCCACTTAACGACTGCTGTAAATTTTCAACTTCACCGAAATCATGACGCAAACCAGACGCGGTGCGCTGTAACGCCATAAACATTTTATTTAATTCGGTCGAACCTTTTATCAGCAGTTCCATTGTGCGCCCCTACACAATTTATTAAAATTTAAACCCAGCAAATTTTTTCTTAAAGCCTTCTGCACGTTGACCTTTTTCACCTGCATTGCTACGCTGACCTGTCCATGCAGAATGATTCAAATGATCCGTAGACAATACCATATCCTTTTTTACAGAAGAAAATATTTGAATAACACTACCATCAGTCAAAGTAACGTTATTTGCATAATAATCTGGATGAATACCTTTTTTCATCATATATTCCTTTTTATTGTTTTATAAAGCTTGAAAATTATACAAGTATTTTTATGAAAATCAAGCAATATTAGCATATTAATAACGCCCAATGCAGCCTAAATAAGAATTCCCTGTTGCCTCCAACACATTTATAAATTGCGTTTGATTTTTCCCAGTAAACAACGCCAATATAGTACCAGCATCTGTTGCCAACATATCCGCAACAGTCGCAATACCTGAATTCATTTTCTTAAAAAAACCGCTGGCTGGATAAATTTCCGCCGCCAACAGCTGATTTTTCCCACTTTTTGATAACTTTGAGGCCGATTTTTCTGATTCTATGACCATCAACTGACATTCCGGTGAAATGATAAGCTTATCCGTTACAACGGCATTTCCGCCTAACAATTCCCCCCACCAACCTGTTGACTCACAAAAAACCGGATAATATAAAGTTGCGCTAGGATTTTTTTCTAATATCCCGATTAAATCCGTATCGCCAGTAACGACATCCGGCATTACCCCAGCAGAATTATTTATAACCTTTCGCGCCAACTGATAATCAGGATCGGCGCTGGTCTTCCTGGGCCAAAAAAGAATCGGAAACTGCTTCATTGATATGAATTATATCAGATTCGGCACATACAAAAAAGAGGTGCACATTAAATAAAGCACTTGATTTTTTATTTTTTTAATGAGGTGTACCATTTTTTTAGGTTTTCCCACACAATTTTTATATTCTTTTTCGTATCTTCATAGTACGTTTCAGGTATATTTACATTTGCAAACAGCGTCTTTACAAGCGTCGGTATCATCGTCATAAACATTGCTATAAATATACCCATCAAAAGAATCGTTATTATGCTATCGTTACGCATTAACAAACCATCCATTAATATCGTCGAATCGTTTTCAGACAAAGCCAAGGCAAGCCTATCTGCCCCTTCCCACTTACCGAAAACAGCGTTCAAGAACATTACCGAAAACGTTACAAATACCCCAACTAGCGCAATTCCTGCAGTTGCTTTTATAACATCGTCTATCATGCCTTTTATGTTTTGCCCCCCATTTGGAAATATAGCCCAACCTTTAAACAACCACGCCATTAACATAAATGGCAACATTATTAAATCTAAAGACAGTTTTATAAACACTTCTAAAAAGTACAGTGGTACAGGCAACATTGCCGCAAAAAACAGTACTAAAATTAACAAACCCGCAAAAAATATAGGGATGTTTGGGAAAATGGGCACCCCCCACAAAATATGATGCATATATTCTTCATT
>CALXNF010000046.1 GCA_944389685.1 uncultured Alphaproteobacteria bacterium
TATTATTTTTTCTGCTCATCATCATCCCCTTTTGGGGTACGTATTTAAGTTATTACATATAAAATATATATTATTGCGCTTATCAAAAAGCAGTATTACCATTATAAAAAATCGTTAAAATTAAGGAAAATATTATGTTAGACATAAGATATATTCGTGAAAACCCTGAAACAGTAAAAAATGCCTGTAAAGTTAAGGGCTTTGAAGACCACGTAGATGAAATACTAAATTTAGATGCGCGCGTCCGCGAATTAAAAACGCTGACACAAAATATGACAGCAGAAAAAAATAAAATTACAAAAGAAATTCCAACAGCCACCGATAAAGCACCTTTGATTGCAAAATCAAAACAAATCAGCGAAGAAATTGCTGCGGATATGGCGGAATTGGCAGAAAAAGAAGAAAAATTAAAAGACCTACTACACCGCGTTCCACAAATTCCATCTCCTGATGCACCTATTGGCCCAGACGATAGCGCAAATGTTGAAGTACGTCGGATCGGCACACCACGAAATTTTGAATTTACCCCACGTGCACAATGGGACCTGCTTGATATGAATGGTTGGTGGATGCCCGAAAAAATTGCTCAAATTTGCGGTACTCGTACATATTGCTTGGTTGGTGAAGCGGCGGAATTACAATTGGCTGTTGAAACATATGTAATTCAAAAATTGATTTCAAAAGGTTTTACTTTCATAGAATGTCCATCAATTACAAAACCACAAACGATATTTGATGCGGGGCATTTTATGGGGGCAAACTTATCAGTAATGAATAACGACGTTTTTATGTTGACAGATACAGATAGATGTCTTGCTGGGACCGCAGAAATTATCCTAAATTCTCTACACAGCGGTGAAATTTTACCAGAAAATGCACTGCCGATTAAATATGCAGGCTTTTCACCATGTTTTCGTAAAGAAGCCGGTGCCGCGGGACGCGACACGCGTGGATTGGCACGCTTTCACCAGTTTAATAAGGTTGAACAATATATTTATTGCAAACCAGAACAGTCTAATGAAATGCATGAACATATATTAAATAACCTGTGTGAAGTAATGGAAGACTTTGAATTACCCTATAGAGTAATTGCTAATTCGACCGGAGATATGGGGTTCAATAAAGTAAAGATGAACGATGTCGAAGCATGGGTACCAAGTGAAAACGCCTATAAAGAACTGGGCCGTTGTTCTTCTATGGGTACATTTCAAGCCCGCAGAACAAACACAAGATATCGCGAAAACGGTACGAACGAAGTCAAATTCTGTGCCACATTAAACAATACAGGTATAGCAGTTCCACGTGCATTGGTTCCAATTTTGGAAAATCATCAGAACGCCGACGGCAGTGTAAATATACCGAAAAAATTGCAACCATTAATGGGCGGCAGAACGAAAATCGGTGGAAAACACTAAATAAAAATTCCCACAAATGTGGGAATTTTTTTAACGTTCTTTTTTGTTACCAACAGAAACACGTGTCGCAAAAGATTCTACAGACTTGAACGGGAAAATAAAATCTTTCAACCAAGATGTTGATATTGCATATTTCCATTTTTTTATAGCTTTCAGTATATTATTTTCTTTATCCCAAACAGAATAACGAGTATTATAATATTCATCTATTACAAATAAAACCTGCGAAAAAGCCAACCATGCAGAATTATCGCCATCGATACCAGCAGAATTTTTACGAATGAAAGCATCTGCATTTGGTTCCAACTTCGCTTTGACGCGTACGCTATAATCCGCCCACCTCTTCGGATCTTGAGCAAGGACATTAATTATTTCTATATTTTTTATAATAATCTCGTATTCTTTTTTATCTTTTGCTTTCTGTTTTTGAAGCGTTAAATAATCTGACGCAGATTTAAAAAAATCCTTTATAGTCAAATCATAATCTATTAATTTATTGCCGTTTTTTACCATCTTATCCTCCAAATTGATTTTATATATATTATAAGTACAAAAAACAAAAAAGTCAACAAAATATATAGATATTTGTTGAAAATTCGAAATTATAGTATAATCTATTGGTTACAAAAAATTTAGCTAGATTACAGAAGGTATAAAAAGCATGTCTATGAAAATTCGCAATATTGCAATTATTGCTCATGTTGACCATGGGAAAACAACTTTGGTTGACAATATGTTAAAACAGGCGGGTACATTTCGTGCAAATGAAAAGGTTGCAGAACGCGTTATGGATAGCGGTGATATTGAACGTGAGCGCGGAATAACAATTTCTGCAAAACCAACATCTATTCAATGGGGTGAATACAAAATCAATATCGTCGATACCCCTGGGCATGCCGATTTTGGTGGTGAAGTAGAACGTATTTTATCTATGGTTGACGGCGTTGTATTGTTAGTAGACGCTGCGGAAGGTCCACTACCACAAACAAAATTCGTTTTATCAAAAGCATTAAAACTTGGTTTGCGTCCGATTGTTTGTATAAATAAGGTTGACCGTGGCGACGCGCGACCAGAAGAAGTTTTAACAGAAACATTTGATTTATTTGACAAGTTAGGTGCAACCGATTCGCAATTAGACTTCCCTTATTTATATGCTGTCGGACGTGACGGTTGGGCAGTTCGTAATTTAAATGA
>CALXNF010000047.1 GCA_944389685.1 uncultured Alphaproteobacteria bacterium
TACATATATCAAAACCTTGGTTGACACCAACGTCCGCGGCACTGCGGTTTTTAGAACAAAAGAAAAAGTGGTGTGAACGTATTTTTAATAATGCGCCACAGAAAGCGTTGATTGCATCTGGGGATGAAATAGAATTTTTAGGTTATAAAGTGCAATTACTGCATGATGCTTCGCGGCGTGCAAATACTTTTAATGTAAATGTTGACGGAAACGCGATACTGATAGTTGGGGGCGGCGAAGATATGTTTGAAAGACGGGTCAGAGATTTTATTAAAAGCCAATTCTTAGTTGTCGTAAAACAGATGATTCATGCAGCACCGCGTGAATTCTGGCCGAAAAGAATCGCCGTGCGTGATACTACGTCGCGTTGGGGCAGTTGTTCTACCAGTGGAACGATGTCTTTTTCATGGCGGTTGGCGTTTGCACCCGTGGATGTTATGCGGTATGTGGTTATGCATGAGCTAGCACATCAAAAACACATGGATCATTCCCCAGCGTTTTGGCATCAAGTATCTGAATTATACGGTTTTGGGGTTGAACGGGCAAAGCGTTGGTTGAACGTTCATGGCGCGGAACTACATAAATATTTCTAATAAATACTTGAAAAACGCCTATTTTCCAGTAATATGAGAAACATGATAGTTGAAAAGTTCTTATTTATTGCTTTCCATCACGCCCGTCGGGGCGACTGTTTATAGCGTTTTATACTTTCTTATGATATAATGTTTGTGATTAAAATAATGCCACAGGTAATTTGTATGGCAGAAGAAATAGGATTAAAAAAATGGAACTTAAACCGACAAAAACTTTATCTGGATTTATAGAATTGTTGCCTTTGCAACAAAGGTGCTTTGATGAATGTGCGGTACGTATGCAAAGCGTCTTAAAAACGGCCGGGTTTGCTCATCTTGATTTGCCTGCAATTGAACGGGCAGAAGTTTTAACCGATAAAGATAATTGGGATGAAATAGAAACTCAGATGTTCTTGTTCCAAAAAGGTGATACTAAAATGGGTTTGCGCTATGACGGAACAGTTGGATTGTCTCGTTATGTCGCAGGACATTTGAATGAATTGGCTTTCCCATTCCGGGCATACCAATTTGCGCGTAATTATCGTGGTGAACGTCCACAACGTGGTCGCTATCGTGAGTTTTATCAGATGGATTTGGATATCTTGGGAATAGATGCTCTGTCTGAGAATTATGATGCAGAAATCGTTGCTACGTTGGCAAAAGCATATGAATCTGTCGAAGAATTTATCGGACCTGTAAATGTCCGCGTTGGTAATCGTAGGTTCTGGAATGCGATGTTCGCTAAATTTAACTTAACAGCAGAACAAAGTCGCGCGGCATTTGTTTTAATCGATAAAAAAGACAAAATTTCCGATTTTTATGAAGGGCTTGTTGAAGCTGTCGGCAAAGAAGTGGCAGATGAAATAAATAACGTATTTTCAAAGGGTTATAAATCTTTTGCGGGCCGGTCCGAAGCGATAGATAATGCAATCGTAGAGATGGATTCATTTATGGATTTATTAAATTCTATGGGAATAAAGAATGCAAAAATAGATTTAGGTATTATGCGTGGTCATGCGTATTATACGGGAATTGTTTTTGAGTTTTTCTTAGATAATTTCCCTGAGTTGGGGGCGATTGGTGGTGGTGGCAGATATGAAGATTTAGCGTCTAAGTTTTCAAAGACGAAAATCATAGGCGTGGGTGCCGCGGTTGGTTTTTCTCGTTTAATGGTTGCGTTGCTGGACGAAAATAAAATAGATCTATCCAAATTTGAAAACCCTGTTCGTGCCGCGGTTTTGGTAATGGGGCAGGCGCAGGTGCCGTATGCTATGCGCGTATTGGCGGCGTTGCGTGGTGAAGGCATAGTTGCCGTTCCATATTTAGACGCCAATAAAAAATTCAAAAATCAGATTGAATTTTCAGATAAGATAAAAGCTGATTACAGCGTGATTATCGGAGATTCAGAACGTGAATCAGAAATGTTGGCGGTAAAAAATATGAAAACTGGTGAACAGCAAAATCTGAATTTGTTTGATACGATTAGTACATTAAAATTGAGATAATAAAATGGTTATAGACGAGAAATTAAAAGAAATTCAAACGCGATCGGCTGAAATAGAAAGCCAGATGAATTCTGGAACTGTTGATGGTGCTGAATTGACCAAGTTGTCTAAGGAATATTCGCGTTTGTCGGAAATTTTACCGCTGATAAATGAATATTTTCAGACGAAGCAGGGCATAGCAGACGCCAATGAAATGTTGCATGATGAAGAGTTAAAATCAATTGCATCAGAACAAATGGTTGAGTTAAATCATAAGCTGCCTGAAATAGAAAAGAATTTACAAATTGCCTTGTTGCCGCGTGACGAGGCGGATGATAACGGTGCAATTATGGAAATTCGTGCAGGTGTTGGCGGTGAAGAATCTGCGTTGTTTGCCGGGGATTTGTATAATCAGTATAAATCGTATGCTTTACGAAATGGTTGGAAGGTAGAAGTTATCGAAGAAAATGCAACGTCTTTGCGTGGTTATAAAGAGATTGTTTTTAAAATAGACGGTGCCGGTGCATACGGCAGAATGAAATTCGAATCGGGAATTCATCGTGTTCAGCGTGTTCCAGAAACCGAGGCAGGTGGTCGTATTCATACCAGCGCAGCATCAGTCGCTGTTATGCCAGAGGCAAAAGATATTGACGTTGTAATTGACGATAAAGATATCAGAATTGATGTTTTCCGTGCGTCTGGGGCAGGTGGTCAGCACGTAAATAAGACTGATAGTGCTGTTCGTATTACCCATTTCCCGACCGGTATAGTTGTGACGTGTCAAAATGAACGCAGTCAATTCCAAAATAAAGCAGCGGCTATGGATGTTTTGCGTTCAAAATTATATGAAAAGCAACGTGAAGAGCAGGTAAATGCAAGCAATGCATCACGTAAATCAATGGTTGGTTCTGGTGATAGAAGTGAAAAAATTAGAACTTATAATTTTCCAGAACAACGTGTCACAGACCACCGTATAAAATTGACATTGTATAAATTAGATGACATTTTGGCGGGTGGCCCAGCGTTAGATGAAATGATTGATGCTTTGATTACGGCAGATCAATTAGAGCGTCTTGCGAATATGGAATAAAAAAAAGAGGTCGCGATTTTATGCGACCCATTTTTTAGAATATGTATTTCAGATTAAAACCACCGCTCCAACCTGTATGACCGCCGTCTCTGCGATTTATATTTAATCCGATATTAAATCTATCTATACTTTTTTCTATTCCTATACCATATTCAGCATAATCTTTAATGGATAAATCCTCTTGTTGAATTCCATTTATTAAGACAATACCGCCATGCCCCATCATAAATGCGTATCTAAAATTAAAAGATGCAAACCACATTTTCCCTATGTGCTTAATAGCACGAAATTCTGGGGCTATTTCAAACATATTTATATTTTGATTGGCAATATTTGCGTCTGTGCTGGATATATAGTTAGCCGAACCAAGCCAAGTATATCCCGCATAAACGCCTGGTTGTAATGTGAAAGAGTCATCAATTGCGATATTGTAAGTCGCATTTATTGCTGCCCCTAACCAAGCATTGGCAAATTCATCGCTTAAATAATCATTTGTTATTTTGTTATATAAAGTACCTGCGTTTGCGGCAAAAGAAAGATTAAAACTTTTAATATTATATCCAGTATATATACCGAAAAAACCGCCATTTTCATCAATTTTTAGGGTTGAGTTTTTTTGATTGCTGCCTACAAAGCCACCAAAAATTCCCCATTCAGAAATACCTATTCCATATTGAGCTTCACCGCCAGCTAAGCCCAGCATTATCAAGTCTGTATCGGTATCTAGTTCTTCATAGCCTTTAAATTTAACGTCCTCGTCAAAATGTTGCCACGTTAACCACGCGCTGTTGATTTCTGGACGGTTCAATTCAAGTGATTGCGCGTCAGTTTCAGAAATTTCATCCCCGCCATTCCTGCCGATTGGTGTAATTGTTTCTTCGTCGCCGAACTCTCCGTAAAGATGAGGTCTTCCATACATAGGCAGGGTACCATATAAATATACATCATTATCAGAATGTCTTACAAATTTAGAACGCCCCCCAAGTGCAGCCGCAGCAGTTCCTTCAAATGTTTGCATAGCGTTCGTCATAATCGAATGTTGAATAGACGTTATGTTATCTGTTGTAAAGGTATTTGCATGGGTTGGCATAAGAACTTCTGTAGCAAGAACGTTGTTCACAGATAAAAAAAACGTAAAAAATGCAAGCAAGGATATTTTTTTCATTTCTCTCTCATTTTTTGTAATTATATTTTTATTAGAATATTATACCACATTTTTTTATTTATTAAATAAAAAGCATTTAATTCCTGCAGAAGGTTTTCTGTTGAGAAACACTGTATTTTTTATTAAAATTAATGATTATGAAAGAGAATTTGATATTAGATAAACCAATAGTAATGGTCGGTTTAATGGGGGCCGGTAAAACCAGTGTAGGGCGGGCATTGGCGCGTCGTCTAGGAATGCCTTTTGTAGATTCTGATAAAGAGATTGAGACTGCCGCTGGGTGCAGCGTGGTTGATATTTTTTCGTTGTACGGAGAAGCCGAGTTTCGTAGGGCCGAACAACGTGTAATCAGCAGAATTTTTGATACGCCGCCAACTTTAAAAATAATTTCAACGGGAGAAGGGGCTTTTATCACAGCGGCTGTGCGAGATATGGTTTTAAAAAATGCGATATCCATATGGTTAAAGGCGGATTTAGACTTATTAGTGAAAAGGACGAACTTTCGTGATACTCGACCGCAACTTTTACATACAGATAGCCGTAAAATTTTGGCACAACTTATTGAAGATAGGTATGATATTTATGCTATGGCAGACATTATGGTCGAGACGAAAGATGAAAGTTTGCGAAAAACTCTTGATAAGGTAGTTACTGCAATAAAAGAATATCAAAAAGGACAAAAAAATGGCTAAAAACAAATTATTAAGCGAGTTCAGGGCTTTTATAGAGCGTGGCAGTGCTATTGATATGGCTGTCGGTATAATTGTCGGCAGCGTTATGACCAGCGTGGTAAATTCTTTGGTTAAAGATATAATAATGCCGCCTATAGGAATGTTGCTAGGAAATATTGATTTTTCTCAATTTTTTATCGTTTTATCTGGTGGTGCTGCAGGCGCACATTATAACACCGTTGCGGAGGCTCAGGCTGCTGGGGCGGTAACTATGAATGTGGGGACGTTTTTAAATACAGTAGTCAGCTTTTTTATAACAATGTTCGCAATATTTATATTTGTAAGAATAATGAATAAAGTTAGATTAAGTAAAGCTGTTACCACAAGAACGTGTCCATATTGCAAATCAAAAATAAATGCAGAAGCATCTAAATGCCCAAATTGTTGTTCGGCTGTTGTCCCAGAGAAAATTGCACCAAGTGAGCTGCAACAAGGTTTGGAAAAAATAACAAAAATCGCAAAAAAGAAAGTTAAAAAAATTACAAAAATAACAAAAAGATAATTATACTTTATAAAGTATATTATTAAGCTTATGAAAGCGGGGCATTCATCCTCGTTTTTTGTTCGTCTTTATATATGCTCTTAGAAAATTTGTTGGGATTATGTATAGTTTGTGCTTTGGTTTTTTGTTGGGAGCTTATATATGAACTAGCTGTCTTTCAAATAAATTTGATGTATGTAATTGTGAATGCCAAAATAAAAAAGTAATTTCCCGCGTATGCAACTGCTGCTAGGTTCCCAACAATGCTTGATTTTGTGCTCTTATATAGCGTGTTTTTCTATGTTTGTAAGCAAAAAAAACTTGAAGAATAGGGTAGTTTCGTTTTGTGTTGGGGCTTAATATCGGTGCTTTTAGGTGATGAACGTTGAGTTGTGTGTTAGGTCTTATTTTTGCTTAAGCTGTAAGTTTTAAAACAGCGGAAAATACAATTTGTTTGCTAGGAAGCGGGACGTCGGTTTATTTTTTTGTATGAAACAACACTTGGTTTGTGGTATAATTATATATAAATTAGCAGTGCAGACGGATGAAAAACATCGCGTCCATCTTTTTTTGTTTTATGGACGGTCTGTCATTATTTTTTATACCTTTCTCATAGCTTTAGGGCGCCGGTATATAAAAGGCGTATAATGTATATTATGTATAGTTATGAGGCTTGAGAGGAAGGAAAGAGTGCTTTTGTGTTTGATTCTGGTTGTTGTGTTTGTTCTGGTGTTTCTGTATTTTTTTGTTGTTTTTCGACATTCTTGAGTTTGAATTGTGATGAATATATTGGCGCTAGCTAAACATATTTTTGAAACTTTGTAATGTGTGTTATCTTTTAATATTAATTCTTTGTTTTTATTGGTTTTTGTTTTTGTTGCTATATGGTGTGTCTTTCGTGTTTCTAAGGATAAAATATGTGAAATAGCCCTGTTCTGCCATATTTTTTGGCTAAGTTGCACAAAAAGTGGCGGATTTCTGCGGGTTTTATACTGGTTTTGCTATATGTTGAATTGTTTTGTTAAAAATAATCAATATCTTGTTGTTTTTTAATGTTTTTTGTATTGTTTTTTGATTTGGTTTTGGCGGCTTTGTGGTTCCTATAAGTGTCCAAGGTGTATCTGAGGTGGTGTTGTTATGTGAACTTTTGGGACGATTTTGACCGGTTTTATATAAATTTTTCTTTGCGTATAAAAACAAAATAAAGTTCTTATAACAAAATGTTATTTGTATAAAATAAAGTTGTCTGTTGTCTTTTGTGTTTGTTCGTATAAGCCGGTTAAAAACACATGTTGATTTTATATAAAAACAAATATAAAATCGTGTTATGAGACTAGATCAAGAGTTGGTTAATCGTGGAATTTATCCGACCCGCGCCAAAGCGGTGGCGGCGATTAAATCTGGTCTGGTTATGGTCAATGGAGACCCTGCCCAAAAACCAAGTCAACAGGTTGACGATACAGATGAAATAGCTGGGGGACAGTTACCCTATTCTTCTGGTCGTGGAAGT